>NZ_CBDTOK010000012.1:0-19194 GCF_965361945.1 Zongyangia sp.
ACATAGGTGTAATCACACCCCATCTGGAAGATGGTGGGATCGGAAGTATAGAACCGGAAGAAGGTTTCGGTAAAGAAAATCCCCAGCAGGGCAAACAGGATCCAGGTAGCAACACCCAAAATTGCGCCATGGTTGGCGGCGGAGGTGGCCTCGTCGATTCTTTTCTCCCCCAAACGGCGGGAGATAAGGGAATTGAGTCCCACACCGGTGCCCACCCCAAAGGCGATCATCAGCGTTTGTACGGGATAGGCCAGGGAGACAGCGGTTAACGCATTTTCTCCGATTTGGGCCACAAAAATACTGTCCACCACATTGTATAGCGACTGGATCAGCATGGAAAACATAGCGGGCAGGGACATCTTGGCAATCAGCCCCAACATGGGCTGGGTTCCCATCTTGTTTTCTTCCATAAAATACCTCCTCAACTCTTATACCCCAGGGCGCAAACGCCCTTTCGACAGCCGTATTCTCTTTTTTACGGCCATTCCATACTCATAAGCAATTTATTATAACATAAAGCTATATAATCTACAATATTCTAAGGATTTCTCTGAGATTTCGCCAGAAAAAGCCGAAAAATCTTGCCCAGAAGGCTTTGAACAAACCTCCCCAGTATCTTTTTGGGGACGCTGTAAAAAGCGAAAGGGGGCGGATTTTTCCGCCCCCTTGTAAAGGTCTGCTTATTTTTTTGCCTTAGCCCAGCTGTCCTTGAGGGTGACAATCTGGTTGTAGGTGTTTTCATTCTTGGTATCCTTGCAGAAGTAGCCCAGCCGGACAAACTGGAACCGCTCTCCCGGTTTTACATCCGCCATGGACTGCTCCAGCTTGCAGCCGGTGAGAATCCGCTTGGAATCCGGGTTGAGATAGTCGTCATAGGTCTTGTCCTCGGGGATGTCGGATACATTTTCAATGGTGAAAAGCTTGTCGTAAAGGGCAACATTAGCCTCTACGCAATGGTCGGCGCTGACCCAGTGGATGGTGCCCTTGACCTTGTGGCCATCCTCGGGGTTGCGGCCATTGGTATAGGGGTCATAGGTGCAGAGAAGCTCCACCACATTGCCGTTTTCGTCCTTGACAAAGTCCTCGCACTTGATGACATAGGAGCCCATCAGCCGGACTTCCCCGCCAGGCTTCAGCCGGAAGTATTTGGGTACCGGCACCTCCATGAAGTCGCTTTTTTCGATGTAGAGCTGGCGGCTGAAGGGGACCTTTCTGGTGCCGGCGGATTCGTCGTTGGGGTTATTGCTCACCTCAAAGTATTCCACCTGATCCTCGGGATAGTTGACAATGGTCACCTTCAGCGGCTCGGTGACGGCAATCCGCCGCTGGGCCGTCTGGTTGAGCTCATCCCGGATGCAGTGCTCCAGCACCCCGATGTCCACCACGCTGTAGTTTTTGGAGACGCCGGCGGTCTTGACAAATTCCAGGATGGAAGAGGGGGTGTAGCCTCTCCGGCGCAGGCCGCAGAGAGTGGGCATTCTGGGATCGTCCCAGCCATCCACCAGCCCTTCATCCACCAGCTTTTTCAGGTACCGTTTGCTCATGACGGTGTAGGTCACATTGAGCCGGGCAAATTCATACTGATGGGGCTTCTTTTCAAAGCCGATGTTATCCACCACCCAGTCATAGAGGGGACGGTGGTTCTCAAACTCAATGGAGCAGAGGGAATGGGTGATCCCTTCCAGGGCGTCCTGGATGGGATGGGCGAAGTCGTAGAGGGGATAGATGCACCACTTGTCTCCCTGACGATGATGGTGGGCCCGGACAATCCGATAGATGGCCGGATCCCGCATGTTCATGTTGGGGGAAGCCATGTCGATTTTGGCCCGCAGGGTGCAGTACCCATCTGGGAACTCCCCGTTTTTCATCTTTTCAAAAAGGGCCAGGTTTTCCTCGACCGAACGGTTCCGATAAGGGCTTTCCTTCCCCGGCTCGGTCAGGGTGCCCCGGTATTCCCGCATCTCCTCAGCGTTTAAATCGCAGACGTAGGCCTTGCCTTCCTTGATGAGTTTTACCGCGAATTCATAGCACTTGTCAAAATAGTCGGAGCCGTAGTAGATGCCGCCGTTGGGCTCGGCGCCCAGCCACCGCAGGTCCTCCTCAATGGCCTGGACGTATTCGTCGTCCTCTTTCACCGGATTGGTGTCGTCATAGCGCAGGTTAAACAGGCCGTTGTACTTTTGGGCGGTGCCCCAGTTGATCCAGATGGCCTTGGCGCTGCCGATGTGGAGGTAACCGTTGGGCTCCGGCGGGAAGCGGGTGTGAATCCGCTCCGAGAAACCGTTTTTAATGTCCTCGTCAATAATATCGTGAATAAAATTGGAAATATGCTCTTCCATCTGCCGTCAATCCCTTTCACTTATTTACAGATTGTATATTTATTTAGATTTTATACGATTTATGGCGTTTTCGATCCGCTCTACGACCCGATCTTTGCCCAAAATCCTCATGACATCGTACATGTCCGGGGAGTTGGTCCGCCCGGTGATAGCCACCCGCAGCACCATGCTCACATCCCCCACGTGGCCTTTGTAGGCATCAGGATTCTGTTTGTACTCCTTGGTCTTGGCGGCAAATCCCAGAGAAACGCCCAGGTTGGTAATCTTGTCAAACCAAGCGTTCTGGTCGTCTCCCTCGTCATACAAGGGGAGATAGCCTTCCAAAATGGCAAGGATATCCTCCCTTGAGGTGTGCTCCGGGTAATCTCCGCCGGGGACAAAGAGCTCGTCGTAGAAAAAGTCCAAATAGGATTTGACCTCGCTCCAGACGGCGATGTCTTTTCTCGGCTTCTTGCCGCCCCGGCCGATCTGGAAGATGGCGGTGGCGTAAGCCTGGTCCCGGGTGAGAAGCGCATGAAGCTGGGGATCAAATTCTTTGGACCATCCAGCCACCTCCTCATAGACCTTTTCCGCTGGGAGCATGGCGATGGTATTTTTGCTCACATCCCGCAGCTTGTCCAGGTCAAAGAGGGCGCCGGAGGTGCTCATCTTGTTGGTGGTAAATTTAAACTGGTCCAGCTCCGCCGTGGGGTTGGCCAGCCGCCACTCCTCAAAGTTGGAGTTGAGAAGGGTCATGAGGTATTCCTTTACCGAAGCTACCGGATAACCCTCAGCGCGGTAGAAGTCCAGCGCCAGCTCCGGATCTTTCCGCTTGGAAAGTTTGCGTTTAGAGCTGCCGTCCATCTTCATCAGCTGGGCGGTATGGACATATTTGGGAATTTTAAAGCCCAGAGCCCGGAACAGGTCTACATGGATGGGCAGGGTAGCCAGCCACTCCTCTCCCCGGACCACATGGGTGGTGCCCATGAGATGATCGTCGATGACGTGGGCAAAGTGATAGGTAGGGATGCCGTCGCTTTTTAAAAGGACCACATCCTGGTCGTTGACAGGCATGTCCAGATCGCCTTTGACCAGATCCTTCAGTTTGAAGCGCTGGACCCCATCCCCGGAAGCCCGGAAGCGCAGGACATATTCCTTTCCGGCGGCCAGATTTTCCTTAATCTGGTCCAGCGGCATATCCCGGTGGACAGCCCATTTGCCGTAATAGCCGAAATTGGCCTTTTCGGCCTCCTGCTGTTTCCGCATTTCGGCCAGGTCATCTTCGGTGCAGAAGCAGGGATAAGCAAGTCCCCGCCGGACCAAGTCCTTGGCATAGGTATGATAGATATGAGCGCGCTGCCGCTGACGGTAGGGGCCGTACTTGCCGTTGTCCCCATCGATGGTGGCTCCTTCGTCAAAGGGGAGGCCGAATTCTTGGAACACCCGGATAATGGTTTCCACGCCGCCTTCCACCGCCCGCTTCTGGTCGGTGTCCTCAATGCGCAGATAAAAGACGCCGCCGCTTTGATGAGCCAAACGCTCGTCGGTGATGGCGCCGAAAAGGTTGCCCAGATGCATAAAACCGGTGGGGCTGGGGGCCATTCGGGTCACTTTTGCCCCTTCCGGCAGCTCCCTGACGGGATAGAGTGCCTCCATTTCCTCCGGAGTGGTGGTCACGTTGGGGAAGAGAAGTTCGGCAAGAGCCAGATTGTCTTGTTCGCTCATAGTCAAAAGCTCCATTCCGCCGCGGATTGCGGCCAAGATAAGATTTCCGTACCGGTGAAATTTTTACCGGCATCCAAATCCCTGTGGGGACCCGGCGAAAAAGCGGGTCAACAGGGGAGATATCATAAATTTTAGAATAACATATTTTGCCTTTAAATTCAATGATCCGTCCACTCTGACGCGAGGTAAACCCGCAAGGAGGTTTCGAAGGGAAGGCAGACAGCAGACTGCCCCGGTTCCTCCACCCAGCCGGTGTTTTGACAGACCTTGTCCGGACACTGGGCGTCTACAAAGCAGATGCGGCTGCCCTCTAAAGAAAAGGTGACGGTATGGCCGCCGGCACCCTCCAGAGAGAAGGTTTCGGTGGCCTTATTTTGGGTTAGGTTGATTTCCCGCACAGTTTCTCCGCTGACGGCAATGACGGCGATCCGATCATCTCCGTCCCTACTTTGCAGCCACAGAAAAACGGTGGAAAGGAGGGCTGCCAGCAGGAGAACGCCAATGATGAGAAGATCGGCCCTTTTCCATCTTTTTTGCTGGTGTTGATGCTCCATGACGGATCTCCTTTTCCTATGGTATATCTATTCTAAACGATATGGGCAAAGATATCCAGAGGAAAAGGAAAATTTCTGCAAAAGAGCCGCCGCAACCAAAGGCGCGGCGGCAGAAAGCTTAGATTAGATTTTTCACAGTGTCCAGATACTTGGTGGAATACTCCTGGAATTTTTCGGTGTAGGCTTGATTTTGTCCCGAGTGCATCAGCCGAATGTACTCGTGTCGATCCAGCCCCTGCATATGATTGCCTTCGTGGCCCATGACATAGACCGCGACATTGGAACAGTGATCGGAGATCCGTTCCATGTTGGTCAGGGTTTCCAGGAAGGCAACACCGGCATCCACCGTGCATTTTCCCAGTTTGAGCCGGTCGATATGGCGGAACTTGAGCAGATCGATCATGGCGTCGATGGTCTCTTCCAGCGGCTCGATGGAGGTAGCGCTCTCTAGATCCGATTGGCCGAAGCAGCGAACCGCCAAGCCGATGATCTCCGCCACTGCCTGACTGATGATATCCAACTCGCTGTGAGCCTTGTCCGAAAGCTTGATGTTGTTTTCATAAAGATACTGGGCCTGTTCCATCATATTGACCGAATAGTCACCGATCCGCTCAAACTCGCTGATGACCTGCAGCAGCTCCGAAATCTCCCGGTTTTCTGGCTCCGACAGTTCTTTTTCTGACAGCCGCAACAGATAGTTGCCCAGACGGTCCTCCAGCTTGTCGATGATATTTTCATTGTCCTTGACCCGTTCTGCAACTTTGGGGTCAAAATTGCCCAGCAGTTTGCTGCATTCTCCAAAATTTGACTGGGCCAGATCGGCCATGGCAAGGACGGTTTCACGGGATTGCTGAATGGCAAGTCCAGGGGAAAGAAGAAAACGCTCGTCCAGATTGCTGGTAATGGCATCCTGCTTTAACTCCCGTTGGTCGGATTTGATAATGGTATTGGCCAGTTTCTCCAATAGACCTACAAAGGGGAGGAAGAGGATGGTGGTGACTACGTTAAAAAGGGTGTGGAAATTGGCAATGCCGCCTCTGCTGATGGCGTCATCCCAGAAGGGGAATCCTATCGTGTATTGGATGGCATAGGTGACAATGAGGAAGACAGCGGTGCCGATGACGTTAAAGCTCAGATGAACACAGGCGGAGCGCTTTGCGTTTTTGTTGGCGCCGATGCTGGCCAGGATTGGGGTAATGCAGGTGCCGATATTCTGCCCCATAATGATGGGGAAGGCGGAAGAAAAGGTAATGATCCCCGTGGAGCTCAGCGCCTGCAAAATGCCAATGGAAGCGGAGGAGCTCTGGATGATGGCGGTGACAACGGCGCCGACCAGTACCCCTAAGATAGGATTGGAAAGTGCGGCAAATATTTCGGCAAACTGAGGCATTTCGCTCAGAGGCCGGACAGCGGACTCCATGGTGAACATGCCGGTGAAAAGGATACCAAATCCCAACAGGATCTGACCGGCCTCCCGCTGCCGTGCCTTTTTGCTGCCCATGACCAGGATAATACCTGCGATGGCTGCCAAAGGGGCCAGGGTGGTGGGCTTGAGAAACTGGATGAAGAAGCTGTCGCTGCTCAGATCGGACAGCCGCAGGATCTGGGCGGTGACGGTGGTGCCGATATTAGCTCCCATAATGACGCCGATGGCCTGCCGGAGTTTAAGGATGCCGGCGTTGACAAGGCCTACAACGATTACGGTGGTGGCTGAGGAGCTTTGGATGGCTCCGGTGACCAAAGCGCCTAGCAATACTCCTTTGATGGTATTGCTGGTCATTTTCTCTAAGGTTTTTTCTAACCTGCCGCCAGAAAGGCGCTCCAGGCCGCTGCCCAGGGCGGACATACCGTATAGGAACAAGGCAAGTCCTCCCGCTAAGTTCACAATGCTAAAAAAATCCATACCTACCTCCATAATTCTCTGTCTGTTTCCCGGTTGGTTCTTGTTCCTATTATATCAATTGTGTCATGTTTCTGTATAGCAAAGTTATAGAAAAAGGGAAGAAAAATTTTTTCTTAAGATCTGTCGAACAGGAAGAAAAATAGCATATAAAAAGCGGGGAGGTGATTTTCCCTCCCCGCGCAACAAAACAAATATTATCTCTACTACAGATCAAATTTCGCCACCTCATAGCCATTTTCCCGCATGTGGTCAATGGCGTCGCCGAGGACAGCGGTATTAGTTTCCGATACAGCATGAAGCAGATAGATAGCCCCCGGGTGCTCTGCCTTGGTGATCTTTTCCAGGGCGGCAGCGGGGTCAGGCTGGTTATCCGTTTCCCAATCCTTATAGGCCCAGGACCAGAACAGAGTTTTATAGCCCAGGCTATCCATCAGCCCCAGCATCTGTTCGCTAAACTCGCCGTAGGGGAAGCGGAACAGGGTCATGGTATAGTCAAAGTTTTCCTCCATATACTCATGGAGGGATACCACATCTTCCTGGGCCTCCTCTAAGGGGATTTGGGGGAAGTGGGGATGGGAATAGCTGTGATTGCCCACAATATGCCCCTCATCGATCATCCTTTGGATCAGATCCGGATTTTTGCAGACATAATCATAGGTGACAAAAAAGACGGCGCTGCAGTTTTTTTCCTTGAGGACATCGAGAATTTGGGAGGTATAGCCGTTTTCATATCCTTCGTCAAAGGTTAAGTAGATTTTGTTTCCTGCGTCCGGCGCAATATAGTAGGCGTTGTATTTCCCATATTTCTCCTGGAACATGGTGCAGCCGGTGGGCTGGTTCTTATCGTTGACCTCCACCCCCTGGCCCCACCCCTGGGCCTTGGTAGAAAGGGAGGACAAACTGTTAAAATCCGTCCCCATGGCAGGAGCCGAGGGCTCCTGCGATTCGGGGTTGCTGGTGGTAGGGGTAGAGGTAGTGCCCCCCGAATGAGACATGGATTCACTTTCTGAATGGGTTGTCGTGGTGGTCGTTGCAGGGCTAGAGGAAGAAGAACTGCTATCCTTGTCTTTGTCGGTACAGCCGGCCATAGTCAAGCTCATCAAAAGGGCCAGGGCCAGTCCGAGGGCAGTGATTTTTACAGACTTCATATGAAATACCTCCCGATGTTTCCTCATCGTAATATTTGTAGGTTCGCCGGTTCGTCCCGGAAAGGGGCGGGGCCTTTCGCAGTATTTTGGAATTTTGCAGAAGGCCCGCACTTCTATTGTGCCGTTTTGGAAGAAAATTATTTATGTCCCAAGCGGTATATATTAACAAAAAAATAGTAACACTACCACTATAGAAATATTTGTAAAACCTGGAGGAGACCTATGAAATATTCGACAAAAATTGCAAAAGTTTATGGGCGGGAGATTATCGATTCCCGGGGCAATCCTACAGTGGAAGCGGAAGTGACCCTGGAATGCGGTGCAGTTGGCCGGGCCGCTGTCCCCTCAGGAGCATCCACCGGCATGTTCGAGGCCTATGAGCTGAGAGACGGCGACAGTTTCCGCTTTGGAGGCAAAGGCGTCAGAAAGGCGGTGGAACATGTCAACGGGGAAATTGCCGACGCGGTTCTGGGGAAAAACGCCATGAACCAGATGCAGATCGACAGTATCCTGAAAAAGACGGATCCCAATGAAAACAAATCAAAAATCGGCGCCAATGCCATGCTGGCCGTATCTTTGGCCAATGCCAAAGCGGCGGCCCGAGCGGCGGGTTTGCCCCTGTTCCGTTATCTGGGAGGATGCCACGCGCATACCCTGCCGGTGCCTATGATGAATATCCTCAACGGCGGCGCCCATGCCAAAAACAACATCGATATCCAGGAATTTATGATTATGCCCACCGGCGCCGATTCGTTCCCCGAGGCGCTGCGCTGGGGATGCGAAATCTTTCACGCCCTGGGGAAGATCCTGGCATCCCGGGGCCTTTCCACCTCGGTGGGAGATGAGGGAGGCTATGCCCCCGACCTGCCCGACGACGAGGACGCCATCAAGGTGATTCTGGAAGCGGTGCAGCAGGCGGGCTATGCGCCGGGGGATGATGTGAAAATCGCCATTGATGCCGCATCCAGCGAGTGGTTTTCCGATGGGGAATATGTCCTGCCCAAAAAGCAGACCCGGATGTCCACCGGAGAGCTGTGCGCCTACTGGGAGGATCTTTGCGGACGCTATCCCATCATCTCCATCGAAGACCCCTTAGCTGAAGACGATTGGGATGGCTTTGTCCAAATCACCCAGGCCCTGGGCAACCGTGTCCAGCTGGTGGGAGACGACCTGTTTGTCACCAATGTCAAGCGGCTGCGCAAGGGGATCCAGCTGGGAGCGGGAAACGCCCTGCTTGTCAAGGTCAACCAGATTGGCACCCTTACCGAAACCATGGATGCCATCTCCATGGCCCACCGGGCGGGATACACCAGCATCATTTCCCACCGCTCTGGGGAGACGGAGGATACCACCATTGCCGACCTGGCGGTGGCCGTGAATGCCGGGCAGATCAAAACCGGCGCCCCTTCCCGCAGCGACCGGGTGGCCAAGTATAACCGGCTGCTGCGCATCTCGGGGATGATCAGCCAAAGCGGGATCTATCCGGGGGAAAACGCCTTTACCAACCTGAGCCTATAAAAACAAGAAGGGCCTGTCCTATGGACAGGCCCAATTTTTTTGCTCCGTTTTTATAAAGAAAATTCCTTGAGGGTCATCTTCAGCGCCATGGTCTCCAGGGTGTCGTCATAGGCCACCTGTTCCCGTCCAATTAGGCGCCCGATGAATTCCCGGGCCATCTGGGGGTTTTTGACCAGCACCGGCCCTAACAGCCAGGTGGAAAACAGATTCTTGTAAAGATTCCCTTCGAAAATATCCCCTTTTTTCTCATCGCCAGCTCCTTTGACCAGCTTGAGAAGATAGGGCCCCACATTGTCCTTGATGAGGCTGGTGCGATTGATAAAGCCATACATTAAGGACTCGTTGGTTTCAAACTGGGGGTTGGCCACCACATCGCTGATGAACACCTGGCCGGTTTCCTCCCCCACATAGGGGAAGATCTCCAGTCCTTTCACAAAGGTACCGTCTTCATCGGTGTACCCCTTGCCCAGCATGAGCCGGGCATTGCCGGTGATGAGGAAGACCTTTTCCTCTTCTATGGCTTTGACAAACTCGTCCTTGAGGGTCAGCAGATGCTCGCAGGCGCGGCGCAGATTCTTTGCCTTGCCGGGGCCCATATAAATCATATCGTATTCGCTGATTTTGGGGGATTCATCCAGGCTGGACCGGGTGACCAGCATGGTGTAACCCAGCTGTCCCAGCCGCTTTTTCAGCAGCATCAGATTGCCGCTGTCCCCATAAAGGTCCAGAAGGTCGTCATAAAGCCAGAGGACGTTGATATTTTTTTCCGTGCTCATCGGCTGATCACCTCCAAAATCCCTTTTGCGTCGTAAAGCTCGGTGAGAACATAGATGGTGCCTTTTGTCTCCTGGATTACCGATTTCAGCCGGGAGCGGAAGGGCTGGACCTTCACCTTCGACATGTCAAAATCCGCCATATTCAGCCGTACCGCCAGGTCATAGGCCCGGGGGCCGGTGCAGACGATATTATCTACTTGATCTTTCAGCCGCTCAAAGGCGATGTCATAAAGCCAGGTGGTATCCCTGTGGCCGGTGTGGTTGATGTTGTTGACATAGATGACCACCGTTTTCTCCCCCTCCATCTCCAGCACCCGGGAGATGGACTGGTCGAAGGAGACTGGGTTCTGGTTCTTGGAGAGGATCATGACGGCCTTGCGATCCCCCACCTTAAATTCGTCGTACCGCTCACGGCTCACCTGGAAGGTGGAGACAGCCTTGGCTGCCTCTTCTTCTCCAATGCCAGCTTCGCAGCAAGCAGCCACGCAGGCGGTGATGTTGAGGATGTTAAACAGGCTGTTGTACTGGGTCTTGACAGGGAAGCCGTCGATGGAGAAGCTGCCCGCCTTCAGGTCGTCGATGTGGGCGGTATATTTGGCCTTAGGAGTGGCAAAACCACAGGCGTCGCAGTGATAACCGCCAATATGGTTGTAGTGATAATAATCATAGCTGAGCCGGTGATAGCAGACCGGACACACCTTGGCGTCGTGGGTGATGTTAAGGCATTCTTTGGAGGACGCCTCATTTTCCTCCAGCATATAGTAGACCCGCGGGTTGTCGGGAGCCAGACGGCTGCTAATGGGATCGTTGGCGTTGAGAATCAGCTTGACCTCCGGTTTGATGGCCTCGTGGAGCTTGTCGATGATGACATCCACGTTGCCATTGCGGGTCAGCTGGTCCCGGAAGAGGTTGGTCACCAACATATAGTGGGGGGAGAAAGACTTAAAGATGATGCGGGAGAAGCGCTCATCCACCTCCAGCACCACATATTCCTGGGGGACAACGCCGGAAAAGTTGGCGGCATTGAGCAGGGTGGTGGCCACACCGCCGGTCATGTTGGAGCCTTTGGCGTTGTTGGTCACCGTATGACCGCAGCGGGACAACACGTGGGCCACCATGTTGGCGGTGGTGGTTTTTCCGTTGGAGCCGGTAACGGCGATGATTTTGCCCTGAATCTGGAATCTGCCCAGCAGGTCAGGACAGATTTTCAGGGCGATATCTCCAGGCAGGTTGGAGCTTTTGCCGATGAATTTTCCGAAAAAATAGATGATTTTGCCGACGAGCAGCGCCAGCTTGAATTTCATAGGGCGGATGCCTCCTCTTTTCTATCGTCATGGGGAATTTTCACATTTTGCGGCCTTATTATACCACAAAGCTCCCCATAGGGCAAATTGCCTCTGCCCTATAAGGAGCTTTTATCTCAGTTTTGACCGTCCGGAATATGGTAGACCCGGCGGGCGTTTGCAAAGGTAAGGTCCGCCAGCTGCTGGGGATCCATCTCCTTGACCTTTGCCAGTGCGCCAATGGTATATTCGAGCAGGGAAGAGTCGCACCGCCGGCCCCGGCAGGGCTCCGGCGCCATATAGGGGGCGTCGGTTTCAACCAGCAGCCGGTCCAGGGGGACGGCCGCCGCGGCCCGCAGGGTCTTGGAAGCGTTTTTAAAGGTGACCACACCGGTGAAACCGATGTACATCCCCAGCTTTACAATTTCTTCCACCATCTCTGGGCTGCCGCTGTAGCAGTGGACAATGCCCTCCGGCCGGTATTTCCGCAGCAGATCCAGGGTATCCCCGTGGGCCTCCCGGTCGTGGACAATGACAGGGAGGGAAAGCTCCTTTGCCAGAGCAAGCTGCTGGGCAAAGACCTCCCGCTGGATCTCCCTGGGGCAGGCGTCGTCATAGTGATAGTCTAAGCCGATTTCTCCGATGGCCATGACCTTGGGATGACCGGCCAGGGAGGCGACAGACTCCAGATCCTTCTGGGTCATTTTACCGGCGAACTCGGGATGAAAGCCCACCGCGGCATAGAAATAGGGGTAGGTTTCAGCAAAGGAGATCGCCTTTAGAGAGGAAGAAAGGTCACAGCCGGGATTCATGACCGCCCTGACCCCTTGGGAGGGGAGGGCTGCTATGACTTCGGCCCGGTCGGAGTCAAACTTCCGATCGTCATAATGAGCGTGGGAATCAAAGATATTTTCCACAGGATACCTCGTCAATACTAATGGATTTTCGCGCCGCAGGGGATAGCGTCATCGACAAAGAGGACTTTCACATCGTCAGCGGTGCAGTCAGCGGCCAAAATCATGCCGTTGGAGAGGACGCCCCGCAGCTTCACCGGCTTGAGATTGCCCACAATGATGACCTTTTTCCCGATAAGATCCGCCGGAGCGTACCACTTGGCGATGCCGGAGACTACCTGACGCAGTTCACCACTGCCGTCATCCAGCATCAGGCGGAGAAGCTTGTCCGATTTGGGAACCGGCTCGCATTCCTTAATCTGTGCCACCAACAGCTGAACTTTGGAGAAGTCGTCAATGCCGATCTGGGCAATGCCCTCCAGCTTTTCCTCGTGTTTGGGAGCTTCTTTCTTTGCGCTTTCCTGGGTGGCGGCTCTGGCCTTTGCCTCCGCCTCTTCCAGGAGAGCCAGCTCCTTCTTCAGGTCGATGCGGGGGAAGAGGGTTTCCCCTTTATGAACGGTAACCTGGGCGTCCAGGGCGCCGAACTTGGCGGCGGAATCCCAGGTGCGGAGATTCTCAGGCGCGCCGATCTGGGCGAAGATTTTTTCGCAGGAATCGGGCATAAAGGGCTGGAGCAGCACCGCAGCCATCCGGATGCTCTCCAGAAGGTTATACATAACCCGGGCCAGGCGAGGTTTGTTGGCCTCGTCCTTGGCCAGGATCCAGGGGGCGGTTTCGTCGATGTATTTGTTGGCCCGGGAGATGAGCTTAAAGGTCTCGATCAGGCCGTTTTGGAAGGCGTAATGCTCCATCTGGGACTCGTAGTTATCCCGCAGGGCATTGGCCATCTCCAGAAGAGGCGCGTCCTCCGGCCCCTCCTGCTGTGCCTCAGGCAGGGTGCCGCCGAAGTATTTTTCCACCATGGAGACGGTGCGGGAGACCAGGTTCCCCAGGTCGTTGGCAAGGTCGGAATTGATGCGGGTAATCAGGGCCTCGTTGGAGAAGACGCCGTCGGAGCCAAAGGGGAATTCCCGCAGCAGGAAGTAGCGCAGGGCGTCTACTCCATAGCGCTCACAGAGCACCACAGGATCCACGACATTGCCCTTGGATTTGCTCATCTTGCCCCCCTCCAGCAGGAGCCAGCCGTGGCCGAAAACCTTTTTGGGCAGGGGGAGGTTGAGGGCCATGAGCATGGCAGGCCAGATAATGGTGTGGAAGCGGATGATTTCTTTGCCCACAAAGTGGACGTCCGCCGGCCAGTATTTGTCGTAATCGTGGTATTTCTCATTGCCGTAACCTAAGGCCGTAATATAGTTGGAAAGGGCGTCAATCCAGACATAGACCACGTGCTTGGGATCAAACTCCACCGGAACGCCCCAGGTAAAGGAGGTCCGGGAGACACACAGGTCCTCGAGGCCGGGCTTGATGAAGTTGTTGATCATCTCGTTGAGACGGGATTGCGGCTCCACAAAGTCCGGATGTTCTTCATAATACTTGACCAGCTTGTCTGCATAGGCGGAGAGCCGGAAGAAATAAGCTTCTTCCTCGGCGTCCACAACCTCACGGCCGCAGTCGGGACATTTGCCGTCCACCAGCTGGCTTTCGGTCCAGAAGGACTCGCAGGGGGTGCAGTATTTGCCCTTATAGGTTCCTTTATAGATATCGCCCTGATCATAGAGCTGTTTAAAAATCTTCTTGACAGATTCCTCATGGTAATCGTCGGTGGTGCGGATGAACCGGTCGTTGGAGATGTTCATCAGCTTCCAAAGATCTTTAATGCCGGCCACCACATTGTCCACATATTGTTTGGGGGTGACGCCGGCTTCCTTTGCCTTGAGCTCAATTTTCTGGCCGTGTTCATCGGTACCGGTCAAGAACATCACATCATACCCCTGCATTCGTTTGTATCTGGCCATGGTGTCGGTGGCAACGGTACAATAGCTGTGCCCGATGTGCAGCTTGTCCGACGGATAATAGATGGGGGTGGTAATGTAGAAGGTGTTTCTACTCATGATTGATTCCTCCTGAATGCATTTTTGATTGGGTCATTTTGGGGTGATATGACTAATAATTTATTATAGCAAAGAAACTGGCAAATTAAAAGGGA
The DNA here is from genome assembly GCF_965361945.1 of Zongyangia sp. NCBI lineage: Bacteria > Bacillati > Bacillota > Clostridia > Eubacteriales > Oscillospiraceae > Zongyangia > Zongyangia sp. The sequence goes on from NZ_CBDTOK010000012.1 coordinate 14,226, forward strand.
AAAAGGGAGAATTCTTCCTTTGTATCGGTGATAGGCATATCTATTGGTGCATACGAAAACCCCGGGCAAACGCCAGGAAGCGTCCGCCCGGGGCCGGGGATGAGAGAATGACTCGATTTTAAAGAAGGGCCAGCAGAACGAAGTTGAGGATAAACAGCGCGGTGGCAACCCACAGGATGGGATGGACGGTCTTGGCTTCTTTCTTGCAGATCTTGACGATGCAGTAGAAGATGAAGCCTGCCGCGATGCCGTAGGAAATGCTGTAGCAGAAGGCCATGAATACGCCTGCGAAGAAGGCGGGAACGGCGTCCGCGAAGTCGGTCCAGTTGATTTCCTTGAAGGAGGATGCCATCATGACGCCGACAGCGACCAGAGCGGGAGCGGTGGCGGCATAGGGGATGGCGCTGATAAAGGTGGAGAGGAATGCGCTTAGCGCAAAGCAGATGGCTACGACAACGCTGGTCAAACCGGTACGACCACCAGCGCCGATACCTGCCGCGCTTTCCACGAAGGTGGTGGTGTTGGAGGTGCCGAAGATAGCGCCAACAGAGGTGGCGGTAGCATCGGCGAAGAGGGCCTTATCCATCTTGGAATGGAAGCCAGCGCTGGTCTCCATAGCCTTTTCATCTTCCTCGCTGAAGATGCCGGAACGACGGCCGGTACCGATGAAGGTGCCGATGGTGTCAAAGGTGTCGGACAGGCTGAAGGCAAAGATGGTGATGAGCACCAGAGGGATCTTGGCCGCGTCAACAAACAGAGAACCCAGGCCTTCACCGGTGAAGATGACGCCAAAGGTGGAGGGCAGGGCGGCGCAAGCTTCAGAGAAGCTGACGGTCTCTGCCGTAGTGGTAACACCCATGGGAATACCGATGAGGGTGGTGACAATGATGCTGATGAGGATGGCGCCTTTGACCTTCATGACCTGCAAGACGATGGTCAGGACAATGCCGATGACAAACAGCCACAGGGCGGGCTGGTTGAAGGTGGCCAGAGCGGGAACGCCGGAGTCAAAGCTGATCAGGCCCACATTCAGCATGCCGATGTATGCAACAAACAGGCCGATACCACCGCCAATAGCATTCTGGAGACTGACAGGGATGGCCTTAATGATGTATTTTCTGATCTTGGTGACGGTGATCAGAATGTTGATCAAACCGCAGATAAAGACCATGGACAGAGCCTGCTGCCAGGTAAAGCCCAGCTGGAAGCAGACGGTGTAGACGAAAAATGCGTTCAGTCCCATACCGGGAGCCTGGGCATAGGGCACGTTGGCGAAAAGACCCATAACCAGGGTGCCTACGATGGACGCGATAATGGTGGCGAGGAAAACAGCGCCCCATTCCATGCCGGCTTCACTGAGGATGCTGGGGTTGACAATGATGATGTAGGCCATCGCGAAGAATGTTGTCAGACCCGCAATGACCTCCTTGGAAAACGTGGTTCCGTTTTCCTTGAGTTTAAACAACTTTTCCATTTGATACAGTAACCTCCTATTCACTTACTCCAGGTGATCTGCTGCTGGTTGTTTTGCCTCTTCTCCTCCGTCAATTCCTCCCATCTTTCCCCTTTTTTAATCATTATATTGGAAAATCATGATTTTTTCAATATTTATTCAAATTTCAATCATATATTTTTAAAAAATTCAAGGAGGATACGGGAACCCTGTGCCTTGTCCGGACTATTGCTACTTTTGCCTTTGCTGTGCTATAATAAAATTATAAGGCGGGGAGAAAACCGCGAAAAATCGGTCTGTCCATCTCTGGATGGGCGTTTATATTGCGGAGGAGGAAATGGAATGGAAAAAAGCTATACACTGGAAGTCGCGGGACTAAAAAGGGAACTGCCTCTGTGCAAATTATCCGATGATCTTTACATCGGCGCCTTTGTCATCTTTGGTGACGTGGAGCTCACCATTGCGGCGGCCCGGGAGCTGGAAAAAATCGCGCCGGAACACGATATTATGATTACGGCAGAATCCAAGGGGATTCCTCTTCTGTACGAGATGGCCCGGCAGGAAAAGTCTAAAAAATACATCATCGCCAGAAAAGCCCCCAAGCTGTATATGAAAAATATCATCTCCACCGAGGTGACCTCCATTACTACGGCCAAAAAGCAGATGCTCTATCTGGACAGCGACGATATGGAAGCCATGCGGGATAAGAAGGTGCTCATCATCGACGATGTTATCAGCACCGGAGAGAGCCTGCGGGCGGTGGAGAAGCTGGTCAAGCGGGCTGGCGGAAAAATCGTAGGGAAAATGGCTATCCTGGCCGAAGGGGACGCCAAGTACCGGGATGACATCCAGTATCTTGCCTATCTGCCCCTCTTTAACGCAGACGGTACACCTAAGACAGAATAGTAACGGGACAAGCCCCGATTTTTTCATAGAGGAGGATTTTTATGACAAACCAATCCTATCGCGACCGCGTGGCCATCATCACCGGCAGCGGCTCCGGCATCGGAAAAGCCACCGCCCTGGCTTTGGCTCAGGAGGGAATGAAGATCGTGCTGTGCGGACGCACCGTGTCCAAGCTGGAGGAAACCGCTAAGCTCGTAGAGGAAGCGGGAGGGAAAGCCCTGATCGTCTCCGGTGACCTGAGGGATGAAAGCTACATTATCCGGATTGTTGACGAGACCATGGAAGCTTTTGGACGGATTGATGTGCTCATCAACAATGCGGGCGTTTCTTTGGCAAAGCCCGTCGTGGACTGTACTGCCGAGGAATTTGACCAGATCATGGATACCAACATGAAGGCACCTTTCCTTCTGTGCAAATATTCCATCCCCCACATGCGCAAATCCGATTGCGGCACCATCATCAACATCGCCTCGGTGGTGGGACATAAGGGCTATGTCAACCAGAGCCTTTACGGCGCCTCTAAGCATGCCATCACTGGATTTACCAAGGTGCTGGCCAAAGAGGTACAGGAAGACGGCATCCGGGTGCATCTGCTCTCCCCGGGCGGCGTGTACACCGAGATGGTGGCCAATGTCCGCCCTGACCTGGATCCCACCTATCTCATTAAGCCGGTGGACATTGCGGATATCATCCTTTTCCTGCTCAAAAGCCGTGGAAACGCGGTCATTGATTCTATCAACATCCGCCGGGTCAACAATACCCCCTTCGCTTAAAAGTGAGTAGCAATTCAAAAGCCCCCTCTGTACCACAGAGGGGGCTTTTTATGTAGCGACGCAAAGAATAAGATAAAACATAAATGAAATCCCACAAGTTTCTACTTGCCTTGAGAATTTCCTCAGCCTTTGGAAGAGGTGGGGATTGCCGTCAACAGGCTATCTTTCCGGAATCTCAGCCTATAGTAAAGCATACCAATAATATCGGCCAGGGCCCAGCCAATAGGAACTGACCACCAGATTCCCACCATGCCAATAGCGGGGATAGCGGACAGGGTATAGGCCAGCGCCACCCGGGTGCCCAGGGAGATCACCGTCAGCACAATGGACATAGAAGATCTTGCCAGCCCACGGTATAGGCCGTAGAGCAGAAATAGAATACCAATGCCCACATAACAGGCGCCTTCAATGTGCAGGTACTGGATGCCGATGTTGATAACCTCAACCTCCTCCGGTCTGACAAAAAGGAGCATTAAGGGCCGGGCCAACAGACAGACAAAAAGGGAAGCTACAGCACAGAAGACGGTGGAAAGTTTGGCGGCAGTCCAGATGCCTTTGCGGATACGGTCCGGCTTCCCGGCGCCGTAGTTTTGGGCGATATAGGTGGAGAAAGCGTTGCCGAAGTCTTGGGCCGGCATATAGGCGAAGGCGTCAATTTTGACCACGGCGGCGAAGGCGGCGCTGACAGAAAAGCCAAAGCTGTTGACCAACCCCTGTACCATCAAGATACCAAGATTCATAATGGACTGCTGAATGGCGGTCAGGGTGGAGTTGTTGATGACAAAGCCCAGCAGCCGCCTGCTGAGATGAAGATGCTGCCGTTGTGGACATAACTGTTTTTCCTTGGCGAAGAAGTAGACGGCCACACAGATGGCGGAGAGAGCCTGGGCGATGACGGTAGCCCAGGCAGCCCCTGCTACCCCCATGTGAAAGCTGACGATAAAAACAATGTCTAGGACAATATTGGTAATGGCGGAAACCGCCAGGAAGATCAGGGGTACCACCGTATTGCCCACGCTGCGCAGGATGCAGGCAAAAAAGTTATAGGCGGAAACAAAGGTGATACCTACAAAGATTACCTGGAGGTATTCCCGGGTATATTCCACCGCCTGCTCCGGGATATTGAGCCAGATGATGAATTGATCCAGAAGCAAAAAAGCAAGGATATTGATGACGGCGGAAACCAAAAGAATGAAGATACAGGCATTGAAGATGCTGGATTTCATGTCGTCTTCCCGTTTAGCCCCGTAAAACTGGGCAAAGACCACGCCGCTGCCCATACATAGCCCCAGAATCACTGAGGTCAGCAGGGTCATCAGGGAGTAGGAAGATCCCACCGCAGAAAGGGCAGTGGTTCCAATGGTCTGTCCTACAATCAGGGTATCCGCAACGTTGTAAAGCTGCTGCAACAGATTGCCTAAAATCATGGGGAGACTAAAGATAATGAGAGATTTGGCAATCCCGCCTTCGGTTAAACTTCGCTGCATGGGTTTGTATCGTCCTTTCTTTTTTCAGGAATCTGCCGGTACGAGGCTCACGTATGTCCCATTATAGCCAAAGAAGTATTATCATGCAAGATGGATGACCGTTACAGATAAAGCCTGGGAGAAAAAGGAAGAGTCTAAGCACAAGAAAAAGCTGAGCCCAGAACGCAATTTGTGTTCTGGGCTCAGTCCGTCTAATAGTTGCGAAATAGATGAACCGCAAATAAAAGTGAAGATCTTAGATATAGGAAACAGATAACATCTGAACTCCCGAAACGAGTTGTCAAGGACTTTTTAATCAAATTCACAAAAAAGCCACAAAAAAAGTGCCAGGAAGCACTTTCATGCTCCTG
>NZ_CBDTOK010000013.1:0-3348 GCF_965361945.1 Zongyangia sp.
GGTGACATTGGCCAGAACTTTGGCGCCGGATTCCATTTCTACTGTAACCTGTGCGGGCAGGGTAGCTTCGATGTCCTCGATGGTGACGTCAGAGCCCAGCTGGACATTGATGTCATCCATGGGAGAAACTGCTACGATCTCGTCTTCCAGGGTCAGATAGACATTGTTAAAGGTGGCGTTGGCACGATAGGTCAGCAAGCCTATATAACCGCCATTGTAATCGGGATCCTGCATCCTTGCCACTTCCACGTCATCCAGGTAAGCAACAAACTCAAATGTGCCATCATTATCCAAATCGTCATAGACGACTTTCATATGGAAGCTTTCCTGATTTCTCTGCTCCTCTGTCAGCTGATACGGCTGGGTGATGACTTCGCCTTGGCCGTTAACGTTCTTGAAGATTCTGCCGTGGCCTAAGGCTTTGGAGAGGTTGAAGCAATACCAGGTTGCGGCAGGATTGTTAATATCCTGGATACCAAAGACCAGGGAAGCATATTGGCCGCTTGTATTTTTGACGTCGGCTTCGTAGGTAAACGGAACATTGGGGAGGATATTTTCGGACAGATAGTAGCTGTCGCCAACGTTTCTGTTTCTAGCCTCCATGCCTTCGGGGCCCTTCACCCAGCTGCCTACGCCATTCGCCAGTTTGAGATTAGTAAGGTTGGTGTTGAAAACTTTCTTTGCGACCTTGACGGTGATTTCTTCCTCAAGAGCGCCAGTATTGCTGGTGGCTTTGATGGTGTAATCGCCCTCGGTGTCGGATTTCAGAACCACATAGGTGTCAGCTTCCTCTACGACGGTCAGGCCCTCGGGGATTTCCCAAGTGACGGACTTATCGGTAGCGGAAAGGGGCAGAATGGTGGACTGAACGGTAAATTCCTCACCAGGCTCTGCAATCTCAGGTGCCTTCAGAGACAGGAACATGGGCTCGGTGCCGCTCTCACCATCTTCTGTGTACATGGATTTCATCTGCCAGATGTTCATCTCATCGATGGCAACATCGCCGCCTACGGTGAAGAACTCCATGCCGATGCTGTCAGGATCAGGATAGTATGCGTCGGCTATATCTGCGTCACCATAGTTACCGAATACCTCAATGACCGAAGTATCCACCAGGATACGCAGCTGGACTTTGCCGTTTTCCATGGGATGGAGGGTCCATTCCAGATTCGATCTGGCAGCTGGTCCAGATTGAGAGAAGTCCAGAAGCAGCTTATCAGTTTCTGTGTTGTATTTAACAACTGTCTCCTGGCCGTTGCCGGTGCGGAGTTTGAAGCCAAACTCTTTGGCGGTGCCCGGAGTGAAGGTGGCCTCTACATCATAGTACTGGCCGGTTGTATCCGCCAGGATATTCGGGGTATTTTCATCCACTACCGTATTTTCGGTGGAGAAGATAACGTCACCGCGATTGGCGTCGATTTCCTCTACCGGGTAAGCGGTCAGGTGATACTGATCGTCGATGATCTTCAGCCCGGTTTCACGCGGGATAGACTGAATAGCGTTCCAACGTTTGCCGTCAGGACCATAGTTGCCGAAGGGATTCCATTCCTGAATCCAGTGGACCATGATCTTCCGGTCTTTTCCAGCGCCATCATTGTAGAAGTGCTGACCTGCATACATTTTGGATATTCCACCGCATCCAGTCTGGATAAAGTCGGTGACATTGACAAAACGCCAGCCATCCTCTGTCTTCTTCAGGTCGCCTACAGCAAATACGTCGCTGGCGCCTACATAGACCCATTTTTCTTCATCGGTGCCTTCTACAGTCAGCGGGAACATGGTGGGGCACTCAGACCATACATCTTTTCCGCTGCCCGCGTCGTGTACAAAGGCCTGCTCATCTTTCCATGTCTTCAGGTCATGGGAAGAGAAGAGTCTTCCACGGCCGCCGGCTACGACCATGAGCCAGATGCCACCGGCAGGCTCCTCGGGATCTTCCTGCCACCAAACCTTCGGGTCGCGGAAGTCAGGGCCATATATTCTATGAGTTTCGTCGATAACAGGGTTGCCGTCATATTTAGTCCAGGTTACTCCGTGGTCCTTGGAGTAGGCAATGGCAATCACCTGACCACGGGGACCGCCATGGTAGGTATAAAATGCTACCAGCTTGGACTCACCCGACTTGTTATCGGTAAAGAAACCGGAGGTATTTTTGTCATCTACTACCGCGGAACCGGAGAAAATGGTACCCAGTTCATCAGGCGCGATGGCAATGGGCATCTCTTGCCAGTGGACGAGGTCGGTGGACTGGGCATGTCCCCAGTTATAAAAGCCGGGATAAACCAGGTTAAACTGGTAGTACATATGCCAGGTTCCGTTGCTGGGATCGTAAACCAATCCGTTGGGGTCATCCAGACAGCCGTTTTCAGCTGTATAATGGAACTGGGGACGATAGGGCTCGGCCGCCATGTAAGCGCCATCCGATTTTCTATTGGCTGTGATGACAGTACCCATAGAAACATCGCCCTTGGTGGCCATGATGGTGATGGTGGTGTCCCCTACCGGCAGGGAAATTTCTTGCCCTTCCCCGCTGGCAATGGCTTTCTCTTCCAACACAACGCCATCCGGGCCAACAGCGCTGATGGTCAGGCTTGTACCCTCCTCAGCGGTGGGGGTGACGGTGATGGTCTCGTTATTTCTACCGGTATAAAGATTGTAGTTGACAACATTGGGGTCAAACTTGGGGGAAAGAACGAGGTCTTCTCCGTCGATTTCCAATCCTGTCAGCGCGGGAGTTGTATCATCTTCAATAGGAGTATAGTAAACATCCTGGAAGGTGAAGTTTCCACTATAGTTAAGAAGGCCCAAATATCCGCCGCTGTATTCATCATCGGTTCCCGCGTGTACAAGAACATCGTCGATATAGCAGTTGATCTTGTTGCCGATGGCAACCACCTTAATATGGCAGGTGGTGGGGGCTGGATCTCCCATGGGATACCGTGCAGTGATATCCGTACCGCCTGGGAAGCGGAACAGACGGGAACCTACATTCTGCCAGATATTAAAGACATAGGAACCATCCGCTGGCTTCTCGGGATCCTGAACACGAAAAACCAAGGAGGCCGCATGTTCCCACAGATCGGGGTTATTATCGGTGATGGTAGCCTCAAAGATGAAGTTTTCGGACTGGATTTTGCTCATCGCAAAATTGTCACCGCTGCCGGTGGCGACCAAACCACCTTCTGTCTTCACCCAAGATCCGCTGAGATAATCAAGGTCGCCCAGGTTGGTGTTGAAGTTGTCTTCTACTTCAGGTACATCAATATTGGCAGTTGCCTTTAAGTTTTTAAACTGGGCTTTGGCCTGCCAGCTCAGCAGTCCCAAATAACCGGGCTTGTAGGGAATACC
>NZ_CBDTOK010000014.1:0-5464 GCF_965361945.1 Zongyangia sp.
AGCGGGTGTACATCCATAAGGACTACATCGAATTGCGGCCAGAGAATCCCGCATACACATCGATTATCTTGCGCAAAGAAGAAATAAACGAGGTAGCTATAGAAGGTCGAGCTGTAGGCTTGTGCCGGGGTCTATAAGAGGAGGAAAAGTATATGAGATTTGGGGATTTGTTTATGAAGAAAGAAAATCAAGCCCTTGTTATGAAAACGAAACGGCTGATTACAGGACTCGTTGTTGCAGCTATGCTGGTGTCGTTGTCTGCTTGCTGTACGGATACTGACAGCTCTTCCCAGACACAGTCCGGCGGTTCTGAAGCAAGCATTTCCTCATCGGATGCTGTGAATTCAGAAAGTGAGTATTATTTTAAAGACAACATCCTTGTGTCAGAAGATGTAAAAATTGAAATTACTGATTGGAAGGTAATCCCGGTGGGTGAAGCGGGAAACGAATACGGTGATGCTCCCGTAATTGCGTTCTGGTATAATACTACAAATCTGAGCGAAAAAGATAGCATTACCCCACTAACAGCATGGTTTGCCATGTTTACCGTGGTTCAAGATAACGATCCCAATATGGTAAATAAACTTGATGCGGCTTCACATCCAGACAATGAGCTGTTGGATAACCAAACAGCTCAAATTAAGCAGAATGGTACTGTTGCAAATGCGGTAGCGTATACCCTTACCGATGAGACTACGCCGGTTGTCCTCAAGGCAACAAAAGGAATCTTGGGTGAAGAACTAGGAGAGCAAACCTTTGAAATAGCATAATAAAAATCCCGCCTCAGTGCTGGAACACCGAGACGGCTTTAAAGTAGCGGGAAATATCATTTTGAAGGAAGACACAGCCATGAAAGACATCTATCGTCAAATCGTTTCCCTTGCTCAAAAATATCGCGCCTCCCGGATCGTTTTGTTCGGATCCCGGGCTCGGGGGGATTTCCGCCCGGCCAGCGACATCGATATTGCGGTGTACGGGATGCCCCAGGAAAACCGCCCCGGCTTTTGGATGGAGGCGGAAGAGCTTCCCACCCTCCTCAAACTGGACATTGTCCATGTGGAGCCTGGGATGGATCAGGGGTTTCTGACCAATATTGAAAAGGAGGGAATTATCCTTTATGCAGAAGATCAATAACTATCTTCGGGCCCTGTCCCAGCTGGAGAAGGCGGTGGCCGCTTATGAAAAGGCGCCGGAGGACGCCCTCTATCGAGACGGCCTCATCCAGCGGTTTGAGTTTACGGTAGAGCTGGCCTGGAAATCCATCAAAGAATATCTGGAGGATCAGGGCGCCGTTATTTCTATCAATACGCCCAGAGCCATTTTGAAGGAGGCCTTTGCCGCGGGGATCATCACGGACGGGGAGCAGTGGAACGCCATCCTCACCGCCCGCAATGTCACCTCCCACGTATACGACGAAAAGACGGCGGACGGCATTGCAGGTAATATCTGCCGGGACTTCTTACCGGCGCTTCGGGAGCTGGCTCGTTTTTACTCCCAGAATTAAAAATAACGCAGGGCAGATATATTTACTGCCCTGCTTTCTCTTTCGGAGGTGGATGGGATGTTTCGTGTTTTTGGCTATGTCCGTGTGTCTACGGAAAACCAGCTGGAAAACTACAGTATTGACGAACAGATAGAGCGGATCAAGGGTTACTGCACCGCCAAAGGCTGGGAACTTCTGAAAATCTACACAGACGGCGGCTTTTCCGGCGGAAATATGGACCGCCCCGCCCTCTCCCAAATGCTTCTGGATATTACCGCCGGTGGGGTTGACGCTATCGTGGTCTACAAACTGGACCGTCTCAGCCGCAGCCAAAAGGATACGCTGACCTTGATCGAGGACAAATTTCTGCCCAACGGGGTGGATTTTATCTCCATCAATGAAAACTTTGACACCTCCACCCCCTTTGGCCGGGCAATGATCGGCATTCTGTCCGTATTCGCCCAGCTGGAAAAAGACCAGATTACCGAGCGCTTCACCATGGGCCGCATCGGCCGGGGGAAAGCGGGCTATTACCACGGAGGGCCGACCCCTCCCACCGGGTATGATTATAAAGACGGGCTCCTGGTGGTCAACGAATACGAGGCGGCTATTGTCCGCGAGATTTTCTCCCTCTTCCTGGCGGGAAAAAGCATCAACAGCATTGTCTCCCACTGCCGAAGCCGCTACCCGCTCAAATGGTCTGCCGCCAAGGTGGCCCATATTCTGCGCAACAGCGTATACATCGGCAAAGTCAAATATGCGGGCGTGGAATATGACGGCATTCACGAGCCGATTGTTTCGGTGGACGACTATGAAAAAGCCCTTCAGCTATTTTCCTCTGCCCAGCGGGAAAACAGGAAAACCACCAGCCAAAAGACACCTTTCCGGGCTGGATACCTTCTTTCCAGCCTGGTATTCTGTGCCCGGTGCGGCGCTAGGTACAGCGCCAATCACGGTTATTACCGCTGTTATTCCCGGGCCAAAAGCAGCAAGCGGTTTATCGCCGATCCCAACTGCAAAAATGATAACTGGGAAATTGGGACGCTGGATAACTATATCCTTTCTCAGATCAGAACACTGCTGGATCAGGAAGAGGCACTGCAAGCGGTGATCTCCCGCTCGGTCCCAGCTGAGGAAAGTTCTCCTATCCACAAAGAAAAAATCCAGAAACGCATCTCGGAAATTGACCTGCAAATGGGCCATATCATCGATCTCTACCAGATCGGCAGCATTCCCATGGAGGAGATCGCCAAGAGGGCCAAGGCGCTGGAAGCGGAGCGAAAGTCCCTCCAAAGCCAGCTGGAGCACAAGCCCATCCCCTCTGTCCAGCGGTTTCTGGATTCTCTCGACGCCTTTCGACAGGGTTTTAGCGGCAGCGACATGGACACCAAAAGAATGTATGTTGCCAGCATCATCGAGGGCATTTACATTGACGGCAATACTGTATCCATCAAATGGCGGGTATAATCGCTGTTTACAAAATTGTATATGCCATGCATATCGTCAACGCCTGCTTTCCACAGGCGGCGGCTTTTTTAAAGTATTGGTCCAGATTAAAAGCCACCCGCGGCAGATAGCCGGAATCCTCTAGCAGAGTAAACAGGGGAAAAAAGATTGCCATCGGCGGCAGCATCACCGAAACCACCCACGCCAGCACCCGATAGACTCCCTGAATCAGAGCCCCATACAGCCAGCTGGGAGCACCGCACCACAGCAGAAAATCCCCCAACCGGTCTCCCAACCAAAAAAGTCCGTCGGATAACCACTGGGAGGGATAGTTGGCGCCGGTAATGGTCAGCCAGAAAATGACCGCCAACAACAGGAGCATCACCGGAATTCCCGTCCACCGGCTGGTCAAGATCTTATCCAGCCTCCTGTCCCAAGCGCTGTAATTGCTCCTTCCAAAGGATACCACATCGCCGCATATGTGTTCCGCTGTCATCACCAGGCAGGAGACAATGTCGTCCTTCATCTTTTCCGGGGAAATCCCGCTTTTTCTTAACCTTTCCCTTGCCTCCTCTAATTTTTCCGCCACAAGGGGATCTTCCCGCAGATCTTCTTCTAAATATTCCGTCAGGCTTTGAACCAGTGAAGGCTCCTGATCCAGAAGCTTTAGGGAAATCCACCGGGCATTCAGCCTTTTTCCCAGCTTCTCCGCCACAACAGGCTCCAGTAGGGCGATGGCATCCTCAATGGGCTTGGTATAGCGGACTTTCACCGTTTCCCGCCGTTCCTTTTGGAAGACTGTCGCCTCCACCTGATCCATCAGCTCGGTCAGGCCCTTTCGGCTGCGGGCGCTAGCTCCCACCACCGGCACCCCCAGGTTTTCGGCGAGCTGGCTGCAGTCGATGCGGATATTTTTGCGCCGCGCCTCATCCATCAGGTTGACACAGACTACCACCCGGTCGGTAATCTCCAGGGTCTGGAGTACCAGGTTCATGTTCCGCTCCAGACAGGTGGCGTCGCAGACTACCACCACCGCATCCGGCTCCCCGAAGCAGATGAAATCTCTGGCCACCTCCTCTTCAGCGGAGTGGGCCAGCAAGGAGTAGGTGCCAGGAATATCCACCAGGATATATCCCTTTCCCTTATGTACAGCCCTGCCCTGGGCATTGGTCACCGTTTTTCCCGTCCAATTTCCTGTATGCTGCCTGAGCCCCGTCAGCTCGTTGAAAACCGTGCTCTTCCCCACATTGGGGTTGCCCGCCAGCGCCACCACTTGGTCGTTGATCTCTGCCCGCTCGATGGTCAGCCCCCGGTCCACGGCGCCAAGGCCGGTGGACTTTGCTGTCAAGCCCATATGCTCGCCCTCCATTCACACAAAAGCGCGGATGATCCACCCATCCGCGCTGTCTCTGTACCCTTCGGCTTTAACTGTATTGGACTACCACCTGAGAGGAGTCCTCAGAACGCAGCGCAATGACGGCGCCGCGGATTAAGTAGGCCACCGGATCCCCCGCCGGACTTTTTTGCAGGCAGGTGATGTTGGTTCCCTCAATCAGACCGATGTCCTGGAGCCTGCGGCGCATACTCCCGGTGGAGAGGAGGCAGCTTACCCGTGCCGACTGCCCCTCCTGGATTCCATTGAGGGTGACGCGATGTTCATTCATATTGTCATACTCCTGTTCATAAAATGAGAATATATCCATTGTGATCCCCTGTTGCCAGGGGACGAATGATTGTGAGATTTAGGGAAGGGAAACTCTATTTCCTTGTACTAATTTATTCCCGTCCCCCGGCGGTTGCCACAACTTTTTGGAGGAGCCCATGAATCATGAATACCGCACCCTGAAAGGATACAAGCTCCGGGACCACCGGGAGATCACCGACGCTATGGAGGACTATCTGGAAATGATCTGCCGCTCTGCCCAGCAGGAAGGCTATGCCCGCATCAACCATCTGGCTTTAGCCCTGGGGGTGCGTCCTTCCTCCGCTTCTAAGATGGTGGGCAGTCTCAAGGAGCTGGGCTATGTGGATTCCGAAAAATATGGCATTGTCAAGCCCACCGAAAGGGGCTGGAAATTGGGCCGCTATCTTCTCCACCGCCATGAGGTTCTCCACACCTTTCTGTGCCTGCTCAACCACACCGAGGACGAAACCGAGCAGGTGGAGCAGATGGAGCATTTCTTTCAGGAGTCCACCATCCACAACCTAGAAAAACTAATTTGCTTTCTTCAAAAAGGGGATTTTCCTCAAAATAAGCCCTCCGGCAGATAGTCGGAGGGCTTTTGTGTTCGTTTTCTTCCTGATTCCTGCGGAATAGGCGCCGTTTTTCCCTCCCCGCTGTTGTTATCCCGCATAAAATCCGGAAATTTCCAAAAGATATTCAACAGGGGCCCGGAATAAACCGCAAAACTTGGGGAAATAGCCTTCTTTCTCTGCGGCAGAAGCTCCGTATCCGCCCCAGATTTTCCGTCAAAGGAGGGGCAGGATGCTCTACCTTGTCTGTGTTTCCCTTTGCGGGGAGGAACCGATGGATTT
>NZ_CBDTOK010000015.1:0-19239 GCF_965361945.1 Zongyangia sp.
GCTGTACAGGAGGTCACCGTTATGTTGTCCAGACATCTCATCGATCTTGACGATCTATCCATCCACGATCTACACAGTATTCTCAAACTCGCACATGAAATTAAAGAGCGGCCGGGAGATTATTTTGGTGTTTGTCAGAATAAAATCCTTGCCACTCTTTTTTATGAGCCGTCAACTCGAACCCAAATGTCCTTTCAAACGGCTATGCTCCGCCTGGGTGGACAAACCATTGGCTTCGACAATCCTATGAATTCCTCGGTGGCCAAAGGGGAGAATTTAAAGGACACCATTAAAATTGTTAGCGGTTATGCCGATGTCATCGCGGTGAGAAACCCCCAGGAAGGCTTTGCCAAAGCGGCTTCTCTTTATTCCAACTGCCCCATCATTAACGCAGGAGACGGCGGACATCTTCATCCTACCCAAACCCTTACCGACCTGACAACCCTCATGGAGGTCAAAGGCGATCTCAACGGTCTGACCATCGGATTATGCGGAGATTTGAAGTTTGGACGGACAGTTCATTCTCTCATCAAGACCATGTGCCATTTTGACGCTAAATTTATACTGATATCCACAAAGGAACTTACGGTCCCTCAGTATATCAAAGATATTATGGATGCTGCCGGTTGCGCCTATATGGAGGTTACCACTCTGGAAGAAGCAATGCCGATGTTGGATGTATTGTACATGACGCGTGTCCAGCAAGAACGGTTCTCCTCCTTAGAAGAATATGAACGGCTGAAAAATGTCTATGTTCTGGATAAACGCAAAATGGCGCTGGGGAAAAAGGATCTCAGTATTCTGCATCCTCTACCCCGTGTTGACGAAATTGTGCCGGATGTGGATGAAGACAGCCGCGCTATCTATTTCGACCAAGCCATCTATGGCATGTATGCCCGTATGTCCCTGATCATTCACATGTTAGATAATAAGAATTATTATCCTGTCCACTTTGGAAAACATTACCAAGCGAAATGCTGTAATCCTAGGTGTGTCACCCAGAAGGAGACGTATCTTCCTAGCACCTTTACCGACTGTGGGGATATGTTGATCTGTGACTACTGCGACGAGAGAACTTTAATATAATCAATTTGCAGTTTTTCTTGCGTTTTTGTTCACTTTTTGGCTGTAAGCTTGCAAAAAGGTCGAAAGATGATGTATAATATGATTATATGATCATTCATTACTTGAAGGAGGTCTTTGAAATGAGTGTTATGCATTTTCATAAAGATAGTTTTGAAAAGGACGTTTTGCTAAGCTCCCAGCCAGTTCTTGTGGATTTTTGGGCTCCGTGGTGCGCTCCTTGTAGGATGCTTGCCCCCATTGTGGAAGAGGTGGCAGATGAACTGGGCTCTCAGGCGGTAGTGGGGAAGATCAACGTCGATGAGGAGATCGATCTTGCATCCCGCTATTCCGTCATGAGTATTCCCACCCTGATTCTTTTCCAAGGAGGGAAAGAAGTATCCCGGCTGGTAGGTGTTCATTCCAAAGAGGATATTCTGGACATGCTAAAAGCAGAATAAGAAAAATTTGAAAGGCTTCACGCAAAAGCGTGAAGCCTTTTTTCATATTAATACCAACACTATTTCTCTTTTCGTTTGATAATACAGCCGCTTAATGGCTGCATCATCAAGTCCACCCCCCAGTGAATAGGGCCGCGAGATTTTGCCTTCAGCACAGATTTCAGCGAAATACTGCCTCCATATTCTGGAAGGGCAGTGTCCAGCAGGACCTCATATTCACCTGGGCGCCCCACATCCAACATGTAGTTATGCGCCGGCCGGTCGGACAGGTTAAGAACTACAAATATCTTTTCCTCCATGGCGCTTCTTTCATAGGCGAAGAGGGCAGGATATCTCTCCCCTTTGTCAATCCAACGGAAGCCTAGCATATTGTAGTCTTCTCCATAAAGGGCGGGCTGCTCTTTATATACATGCAATAACTTACGATAATACCGCCAAAAAGCCTCATGAGCAGGATAGGTCAGCAGATTCCATCCCAGTTGCTTAGCCTCATCCCATTCCTTAAACTCAGCTAGCTCATTGCCCATAAAGTTTAGCTTTTTCCCCGGATGGGTGTACATATACAGGTAAAGACAACGCAGCTGATCAAACTTCTGGCCATAATCTCCATAAAGCTTGTCGATGATGGTCTTCTTCCCATGCACTACCTCATCGTGAGAAAATGGGAGGATAAAAATATCCTGATAAAAATAATGGAGGGAATGGGTAAATTTCTCTTTGTTAGCCGCCCTCACTTCTGGAGGCAGGGCAAAGAAATCCAGGGTGTCGTGCATCCATCCTAGACTCCATTTGTAATCAAATCCCATTCCTCCATAGGCCACCGGCGCTGTCACCTTTAGGCACTGTGACGAATCCTCCGCAATGAGCATGACATTGGGATGCCGCTGCCCTATTGCGTAATTGCAATTTTTTAGAAACCACACGCCTGGTTCATTGATTCCTTTTCCCGGATCCCCATCATGATAGATTAGATTCGACACCGCATCATAACGTATACCATCAAAGTGGTAGCGGGAGAGCCAAAAATCAATGGCGGATTTTAGAAAACTCAGGACGTGGGGCTTGGTGAAGTCAAAAAGCGCCGTCCCCCAGGGGCTGTATCTTTTTTCCTCATACTCGCTTTCATAGAGATAGCCGCCATCATACATATGTAGTGCATAAAAATCCCGCACAAAGTGGAGAGGTACAAAGTCTAAGATTACCCCGATCCCCGCTTGATGACAGGCATCCACCAGCTTCATCAGCTGCCGTGGTTCCCCATATCGACTGGTGGGGCTAAAATATCCAGCTACCTGATATCCCCAGGAACCGTCAAAGGGGTGCTCGGTCAGCGGCATTAGTTCAACGTGGGTATAGCCTATCTCCTGCACGTAAGGGATGAGCTCTTCTGCCAGCTCATCATAATGGTAAAAACGCTGATCCTCCTGTGCGTCTTTGGTTTTCCAGGAGCCTGGGTGTATTTCATAAATGCTCATGGGACTGTTATAATTCTTGCTGCGGGAATTCATCCATTCCTGATCTCCCCAAGGGTAGCCCTCTACCTGATAGACAATGGAGGCTGTCGCAGGCCGCACCTCACTGTAAAAGGCAAAGGGATCCATTCGATCATAGACTTCCCCCTGGGCCGTGGTAATATGATATTTGTACATATCCCCTTCTTTTGCCCCACCGATAAAGACGCTCCAGATTCCGCTTTCCTCCCGCTGCATCGGCCAGGTTACCCACTGGTTAAAGGAACCGATAATTTCCACCTTAGCGGCTCCTGGTGCATACACGGTAAACCTGACGCCATCCTGGTCATATTCATGGCAGAGATGAGCGCCGAAGACCTCGTATCCGCTGAGAGAATCCCCCTGAAGATAGCGATCGATTTCCCGTATGTTGAGAGCCATGTTACTTCCCCTTTCATGGGCTATGAATGTCTATTTTAGATTGACAATGGTTACGCCGCTTTCCCCTTCCCCATAGGTGCCAAGGCGGAAATCCTTGACACTGGGATGCTTACGCAGATGAGCCTGTACCGCTGCCCGCAGGGCGCCGGTTCCTTTGCCATGGATGATGGTAATGGTGCCAAGCCCTGCCAGCACAGAACTGTCGATATACTGGTCCAGCTCCATGAGGGCCTCCTCCACCATCATGCCACGCAGGTCGATTTCCATTTTGGCCTGCATCTGCATCTTTTTCGCGGAAGTCCGCACATTCCTGGTATTGGAAAAAACCGGTTTTTTAGGCTGGTTTTCAATCAGCCGCAGATTCTTTAAATGCACCTTGGTTTTGATAATACCTGCCTGAACCTGCACATATTCTCCATCGGGAGGGGCAATGACCGTCCCCCGCTTGTCAATATCCACAATCAGGACCTCGTCGCCCTGTTTGAGTTTTCTAGGGAGTCGGTAGCCTTCATTTGTCTTTGCTACCACCGGATTGGAAGCATCCTCCAGCCGCTCTAATTTGGCCCTCAGCTCACTTTTGGCCTTGGCCGCCATAGCCGCATAGTTTTCGTTTTCCTTCTGCTTGCGGATTTCCTCGATCTCTTCCATCAGCTTCTGGGAATCGTATTTGACCTGATCCACCAACCGTTTTGCCTGGGATCTAGCCCGCTCCATCTCCTGTTCCTTCTGCTTTTCCAGCGTTTCTTTTTGCTTTTCCATCTCCCTGCGGCGCATTTCCAGCTCCATCCGCAGCTTTCTAGCCTCATCCCGCTCTTGTTCCAATTCCTGACGGGACTGCTCCAGGTCGGAGACCACATCTTCAAAGCGAATATGCTCCCCGCTCATCAGTTCCTTGGCCCGTGCCACAATGTCCCCAGTCAGGCCCAGCCGTTCCGAAATGGCAAAGGCGTTGGATCGTCCCGGCATGCCAATGAGAAGCCGGTAGGTAGGGCTTAAAGTCGCTACATCAAATTCACAGCAGGCGTTTTCTACTCCAGAGGTATTGAGGGCGTACATTTTTAACTCCGCATAGTGGGTGGTGGCCGCAATCCTGCATCCTAACTCCCGCAGCCGTTCCAAAACAGCGGTGGCCAAGGCGGCACCTTCTACCGGATCGGTGCCGGCGCCCAGTTCGTCCAGCAGCACCAGGGTATGGTGATCCGCCACCTGGAGTATTTTGACGATATTGGTCATATGGGCCGAAAAAGTAGAAAGGCTTTGCTCAATGCTCTGCTCATCCCCAATATCGGCCAATATGTTGGAAAATACGTTGATCTCACTGCCGTCAAAGGCAGGGATCATCATCCCACACATGGCCATGGCACAAAAAAGCCCCAAAGTTTTGAGGGATACTGTCTTTCCTCCTGTGTTAGGGCCGGTAATGACCAGAGTGTCAAAGCTTTTTCCAATAGAGATGTCGGTGGGTACTACATGTTTAGGGTCAATGAGGGGATGGCGTGCTTTGATGAGGTTAACAACACCATCATTTCTCACCACTGGTACACTGGCTTTCATTTTATAAGCAAGGCGGGCTTTGGCAAAGATGATATCCAGCTCGATTACTGCGTCGTAGCTGTCTAAGATTTCATCGGCAAACATGCCTGCCTGAGCGGAAAGGGCCGCAACAATCCGTTCCATCTCGGTCTTTTCTTTGGCCCGAAGGACTTTGATCTCGTTATTTGCTTCTACTACGCTCATGGGCTCAATGAATAAGGTGGCGCCAGAGCCCGATGTATCATGGACCAATCCTTTGACTTCATTTCGATATTCGCTTTTTACTGGAACTACAAACCGACCGTCCCGGATGGTGACGATCTGTTCCTGAAGAAATTTCTGATAGGTGGTGGAATGGATAATTTTATCCAGCACATGGCGGGCATGAAGCCCTGCATTGGTGATCTTCCGCCGGATTTCCTGCAAATCCCGGCTGGCGTTGTCGGCCAGGGTATCCTCGCTGAGGACAGCGGAGGTAATGGCCTCCTCCACCTCCCTGTTGGGAGTAAGGCAGGAAAAGAGCTGGGAAAGCTCGCTGCCCATAGTTTCGCACTGCCGCCGCCACTGGCAGAGGCCCCGGACAGTGCGCAATACCTCTGCAATATGTAGCAGCTCCTTCAGGCTAAGGGACGCGCCCACCTGAGCGCGTCGAAGGGGCCCCGCCACATTCTGAATGCTGAGAATGGTGGGGGAGCCATAACGCGCCGTCAGGCTGTGGGCGTCCGATGTACGGCGGATGAGCATCTGCACCCGCTCAAAATCGGTGGAGGGGGTAATTTCCAACGCCCGTTCCCGTGCGTCGGAAAAGCTTGTCTCCTCCGCCAGCATCAAAAGCACCTTATCCAGTTCCAGTGCTTTATAGTGTCGTGATAAATTCATGGAGAACCTCCGATTCTATGATAGAAAGTCAGTAACTTTCAGAAAATTTATGATTGTAATGATTGATAAAAGTCCAGGGTGGGCAAAGGGGTATCCACCTGTGCTTTGACAAAACGCTCTGATGCCAAAGATAACTGTTCCAGGGATTCTGGCGCCAACGCAAACGCAAACAGCTTGGAAAAATCGCTGTAGATAATATGCCGCATAGCCTGTAAAACCGACCGGCTCAGGGGAAACACCGGCGTTGCCGCTCGTCCTTTACAATTGCCACAAAGGATTTCCCCGCTTTGTGGTACAAAATACATTTCTACCGCCTCATAGGTGCCGCAGCCGGCACAGCCCACCAAATCCGGCATAAATCCGCAGAGGGTCATCAGACGCAGTTCAAAAATCGCCTTGAGCTGTGTCTGGGGAAGCTTGTCCTTTTCAAGAAGGTGCAAACAGTTTAAAAACAGGCGCAGCGCTTCTTCCTCCGGCTCCTCCACCGGGAGGACAATGCCGGAAAGTTGCGCAAAATATGTAGCCAGGGAGAGCTTTGTAATATCCTCCCTGACGCCAAAAAAGACCTGATTGAGGTCAGCGTTGTTGACACTGTACCTCTCCCGGTTTTTAAATAGCACAAAGTGAGAATAACAAAGAAGCTCGGTAGAGGAAAGCAGAGAACTTTTCATCCTCTTCGCCCCTTTGGCATAAGCATAAACCACCCCAAGGTCTTTGGTTAAAATGGTGAGAAGGCTGTCATCTGTATCCATGGTCCTTTGTTTGATGACCAGTCCATCGGTCGTAATCAGCATTGGCTGTTTCCTCGCCTTCTCCCAAAAAATCAGCGGTTTCCTCGCCGTTGTCCACATTGTTGAGAAGCTGGCGGTACTGCATATAGGCCGCAATACTCCCGGTCTGCTCAAACTTCTTCCATGCGTTCATCGCTCTCAAATCCATTGTCAAAACCGCCTTTCCGTTTTGGAATTCTTTATTAGAATTCTGTCCATTCCATCAGCTGATATCAGCGGGAAAGTACACCACTATTGGCAAAACTTTAGTCTTGACAATGGAGAAAAATTATGTACAAGCCTTCTTATTTTTTCACTTTTCTTTTAGCCAAATCTATCAGAACCCCTACAACCACACAGGCCAAGAAGATGCCGCCCCAGATGATCCAGCCATTGGAGGTTCTTCCTCCTCCGGGATCGGTGCCATAACTTTGCAGGGCCATGCCGCAGATAAAGCCCAAAGGATAACCGGCTAAGACGGATATTGAAAATATTTTTTGGCCTCCTGCCGCCGCCAGTAAAAGGAAAACCACTCCCACAAGCAGTAAAAGCTGGGGAAATTCCCTCATTCCATGCAGATCAAAGAAAAGGTAGCGGCAAATGAAGTATTCCAAAAGCAAAATGATGAGAGAGAATCCTCCAAAGATCCAGTTTCTTTTTTTATTGCTTTCCATGGCACACCTCTCCTTTTCTTTATTGCGATCTAAAATAATCTTTCGACGACGATTACTGAAAGCCCAATTCCTTGATGATGCGCTCTTTATTTCTCCAATCATCCTTGACCTTAACCCAGCATTGCAGGTTGATTTTGCAGTCAAGAAAGCTCTCAATTTCCACCCTGGCCTCTGACGCTATCTTTTTGAGCATGGCTCCATTCTTCCCGATGACCATCCCCTTATGGCTCTGCTTTTCACAGAGGATGGTGGCGTGGATATCCATCAGCTTTCCTCCCGGTCTTTCTTTCATGGATTCAATGGAAACCGCTGTGCCGTGGGGGATTTCCTGGGACATATTGTTGAGAATCTTTTCCCTGATGATCTCGGCCACAATGACCCGTTCTGGCTGATCGGTCAAAGCGTCGTCTGGGAAAAAGTGTGGGCCTGGTTGGGCACTCTCGATTAAAATTTCTTTGAGTTTTTCTACCCCTTCACCCGTGCTTGCAGACAAAGGCAGGATATGGGCAAACTCATAGGCCTCCGAAAACGCCTGGATTTTCTCCATCAGCGTCTCTTTCTTTTCCAACAGGTCAATTTTGTTAAGCGCCAAAATAGCTGGCAGATCCATGGAAGAAAAATTTTCCATGAGCTCCCGTTCTGCCTTGGTGATCTCCTTGACGGTGGCGTCAACCACCAAAACCGCCAGATCCACATCGGTCACCGAGCCTTTGACCTGCTCCACCATATATTCGCTGAGCTTCGTCCTTGGCTTATGCAGTCCCGGTGTGTCAATAAAGACCAGTTGGGTTTCCCCCTCCGTCAGCACACCGGTAATCCGGGTGCGGGTAGTCTGAGGCTTTGCCGACACAATGGCCACCTTTTCCCCTACCAAGACGTTGAGAAGGGAGGATTTTCCTACATTGGGCTTGCCCACAATGGCGATAAAGCCCGATTTTGTATTGTTACTATCCATCATCTTTCTTTCGATTCCTTTTCTTTCATTGGTTCTTTTTTCTTTGTGCTCATGGCCCAGATGATTCCAGCGGCCAACGTTGCCACAGGAATTACGGGGGACCAAGGATAAAGAGTGATAAATTGAGCCATCCGCCCAAACGCTTCCATATCCCAGAAAAAGATGACGCCTACCCCAGCCGCGGCCAGCGCGCAGAGAAGTACCGCTCCTGCCGCCACATCCTTAACCCGTTTTGCCACCGGACTATAGCCAGGATATTGGCCATCACAAAATTCCTCCAGAGCCGTGTTGACCATTTCTGCACTGATGACCAATCCACAGGCTAAACACAGCACCCCATATTCCCCTTTGGTAAAATGATAAAAGGGACTGAGGAGAAATACATGGAACGCGGCTACTAAATGGATGCGTAGGTTTCTCTGAGTTTTGACACAGTGACAAAAGCCCCGCAGCGCGTAGAGAAATCCGCGCCCCAGGGCCGAAAAGCCATATTTACTCATCTTCAAACACATAGCTGGCATCCCGCTGGAGCCCCAGCCTTGCCATGACAGTCTCTTCCTTTTCCCGCATATGGACCGCCTGGATGCCGCCGGCCTCATGGTCATAGCCTAAAAGGTGGAGCATAGAGTGGACTGTGAGGAAGCCCACCTCCCGCTGAAGGGAATGGCCGTATCTCTCCGCCTGCTCCACCGCCTTTTCCATAGAGATGACAATGTCCCCCAGCTGCTGAGCTCCAGTTTCCCGGTTGATATCATAGACGCCGTTTTCTCCCAGCGGAAAGCTGAGCACATCGGTGGGCATATCCTTATGCCGGTATTCACGGTTGAGCTGTCGGATCTGCGCGTTGTTGACAAAGCTCACCGAAACCTCTGCAATGCCCTCGAAATTCTCCAGCACCAACACAGCGTTGCAACAACGGCGGATGAGCAGACGCATTCCCGTAGGAATTTTCACTTCCTTCTGTTTATTTGAAATCAGTACCTTTAAGCTTTCCATGTCCATTCCCCCATTTCTATTTGCGGCGTTTTCCGTCCTCATAATATTTTTCATAGGCCTTGATGATTTCCTGCACCAGACGGTGTCTCACCACGTCCTTCTCATTAAAGTTGACAATACTGATATCCTCTACCCGTTTGAGGACTCTCGAAGCTTCCACCAAGCCGGATTTACGCTCATCCGGCAAGTCGATCTGGGTAATGTCCCCGGTAATAACCGCTTTAGAGTTAAAACCTAAGCGGGTCAAAAACATTTTCATCTGCTCTGGCGTGGTATTTTGAGCTTCATCCAGGATAATAAAACTGTCATCCAGTGTCCGGCCTCTCATATAGGCCAAAGGCGCTACCTCGATATTGCCCCGCTCTAGATATTTCTGGTAGTTTTCCGGCCCCAGCATATCGAAGAGCGCATCGTAAAGAGGCCGCAGATACGGATCCACCTTATTTTGCAGGTCACCGGGCAGAAATCCCAGCTTCTCCCCTGCCTCCACTGCCGGCCGGGTTAAAATGATCCGGTTGATATCCCCTTTGCGGAAAGCCCGGACCGCCATAGCCACAGCAAGATAGGTTTTTCCCGTTCCGGCCGGGCCGATACCTAGAACAATGGTGTTGTTCTGAATCGCATCCACATAGCGCTTCTGCCCCAGCGTCTTAGGACGAAGAGGTTTTCCCTTGGCGGTGATGCAGATACAATCTCCCGCCAAAGCCGCCAGTTTATCCTCGGTGCCCTCTGCCACCATAGAGATGACATAGCGGACATTCTGATCGTTCAAAGCCTCTCCCTTTTCCAATATGGCGAGGAGGCCTTCCACCGCGCGACGTGCCTTATCCACCTGTTCTTCCTCACCGGCAATCTTGACTTCTGTTCCCCGGCAGAGGATGGTAACTCCATATTCCTTTTCTACTATTTTTATGTTCTCATCAAAGTTTCCGAAGAGCGCAACGGCATGTTCCATCCGCTCTACATTGACTATCCTTTCGATCATCCATTCACCTGAATCCCCGTCTGATATTGCAGCGTGTTCCGAATTTTTCCAAAGCCACCCGCATCAAACGAAATTTTCACAAACCTGGAGCAATTGCCCAGTATGTACAGTTTATTATAGCAAATACTATTAAATTTTACTAGGGTTTCTGCAAAATTTACTGAGAATTTTCCGCTTCGGCCGGCTGATCTGTCCATATTTTTTCAGTGGCTCCTATATCTTTCTCAACCACAAACCTTGCAGTAAGGACATAGTGATCCCCATCCACAATGCCATTGACTGTTTTTTCCTTGCTTTCACACTCTCCGATGGCTTCGTTTTCCATCTGCTCCAGCCTTCTCAGGGCCTGGGACTTCGCCTCATTCTGAGAAATCGTCACTTCTTCATAGGAGAAAGAACGATATGTTTTGACAACATGATACAATGGCAACGGCATTCCAAAAATGGAAAGCTGTTTTTCCTCCACCGAAACCTTCGCATTTTCTCCGGGAGAACCACCGATGGACAAAGGAATATCTATCCCACCGACTCGTAGATAGCTTTTTGGGCTGCTTTCCTGAGAAAGAACCTCGTGACGCTGCTTCAGGGGAATCCGGATGCTCAAGTTTTCCTCGTACATAGCGATAACCTTTCCCCAGGCGTGTTTCAGTATATTTTTGCCGCTTTTCGATTCGATAATACCGCTGATTAACAGCTCCCCCTCTTTCACGGCATCTCCCTTTTGGACCATGGCTTTGCCGTCGTGGGCCTCCACCCGGGTAATCATTCCCTCATGCTTCGCTACCACATTACATGGATCATCTAGCGGCAACATTTCCGGTGGATTGACCCTCTCCTGGATTTCGATGGTAGCGCGGCTCCCCTGGATATTGATCGCGATCCAGGAGAGGGTATCCAGCTTGATCATGACACGATTTTCAATTTCCCGTGTGTCCAGCTGGCTTCGCAACACTCCCTCTCTCAGCCCATATTCTTCTACCGCATCCAAGACGGTCTGCGGATCCACCGTTTTACAACCGTTGACTTCGATCTGCCAAATAAACTGGGACATGACGGCCAAAAAAACAAAAAATGCCGCCACACCGATGAGGATTCCCACCCGTTTGCGGTATCTTTTAGCGACAAAAGGCATACCGTATGTGCCGATATGCCGTACCCGGACCCCTGTTTTCCGGGTAAACTTTCGAAAGCGCTTGTAATCCCGTAACAGGGCGCAACCGATCACTTTATCTGTGCGATGGCTAAGTCCCCAAATGTTGACCCCACCCCGCATGGCTAGGTTGAGAAAGCGCTCCACAAAGTTGCCGGTTACCTCGAACTCCACATAGCCGCAAAGCCACCGGAACAGTCTGACGATAAACATGATGCTCTCCTTTACTGCAAAAATTTCCTTTCGAAAATCAGGTCAGAGATCCAGCGGCTGTGGTCAGGTTAAAAACTCCATGGACATAATATATCCCTCCACCACGACACTTTGCGCCGCCATACATCGCAGCTGAAGATTTCTGCCGCAAAAGCGCAGCATCATCTTTCCCAGGCTCAAACGGATAACACACTCGTCATATTCCAATATCCCCTGACACCCTTCTACCACCGCCTCCCGATTTCCAGAGAGCTCGATTTGGGGCTGAGTTGTAAACGCGTCTTCCGGTACACCGATGACTTTGGCTACTTTCGAAGCCATCTTGTCTTTGGGCATCTCCTCTACAGGCAGTTGCCTTCGGTTTCTCCTCTTCTCCCTCGCCAAATTTCCCACCTCATTTCCTTGGTTGATCCCAGGTTCCTTCCTAACTCCAGCGCTGCCAAACGTACAGCAACTCATATCTTTTGTCCGTTTACATATATATTGGAAAAAGGGACCTTTCATACCCAATCCGCATCCCAGAAGGGAGGAATCTGCCATCATGAAAAAGTTCGGACATTCCAAACCAATGAAAACCTTTTTGATTCTGTTGGCCGCTGGGGCGCTGTGCACTAGTATCCTCCTCTATCCCCAGTCCAGCGCCCAGGGTGCCCGTGATGGTTTGACTCTTTGCGCCGGCATTGTCATCCCCTCCCTTTTCCCCTTCGTAGTGCTGTCCTGCTTTCTTACAAATTCGGGACTGGGGGAGCTTATCTCCCGTCCCTTTTCTCCCATCACCCGTTATATATTGAAGCTTCCTTCCTCCTGCGGATGCGCCGTCATCATGAGCATGCTGGGTGGCTATCCCGTAGGTGCAAAAATGATTTCCGGGCTTTTGGAGCAGAAAAAAATAGACAAGGCACAAGCCAGCCGGATGCTCTGCTTTTGCGTCAACGCAGGGCCCGCCTTTCTCATCGGGACTGTGGGGCTTTCCATGCTCCACTCCACCGCGCTGGGTGTCATTCTTCTAGTCTCTCAGATATTATCCTCCCTCCTCATCGGCACCTTTCTCGGCCTTTTTCACAAGGTTCCTCCCAAAAATGAGGCAAAACCGACTCCTCCCATGACTATACCGGTAGCCTTTGTGGAATCGGTTTGCGGCGGCGCTTCTTCCATGTTCACCGTCAGCGCCTTTATTGTCTTTTTAAGTGCTGTCACCTCCCTCCTCACCGCCTCCGGTTGGATGGATTTTTTCTGTCAAAAGCTTTCTTCCTTCGCGGACGGCGCAATAGTAACACCTTTGGTCTATGGATTTCTGGAAGTAACCCAGGGATGTCTCCAAAGCGCTCAAAATGATGTACTCACCGCTTTTACCCTTTGCAGCGTCCTAGTTTCCTTTTCCAGTGTCTCCATTATCTGTCAGGTCATTGCCCTTATAAAAGATCACCATCTAAATCTTCTTCCCTTCCTCATCTCCCGTCTGGCCCATGCGGCTATTACCGGTATAATTGCACATCTGATTTTGCGGGCGGTTCCCTTGGCTCTGATCAGCGCCGCATTTGAGTCCTCCCCCCGTCTCGCTATTTCCTATGGGAATATCCCCGCTGCCGTCTGTATCCTTCTTCTCTGTGCGGTTCTTCTTCTCTCTCTTTCCCCAACTTCCGGTGAGGGCAGAAAATCCCGTAGCAAAGCAGCGAAGAATATGATAGAATAAAAAGAAAGAAAACGAGAGGATGTGAACACTTGGCAAAGCTTTTTGGAAACCGCATTGAACCTGCTTGTATCTATTGTGCCTTGGGGCGTCCGGGAAGGGACGATTCCATCATCCTCTGCCCCAAACGCGGTGTTGTTACCCCCTACCACAGCTGCCGAAAATTCAGTTATGATCCTCTTAAAAGAATCCCCAAAAAGCCCCGGCTCCTCACCCAGTATAGTCCTGATGATTTCAAATTATAAAACGGGCAAGTTGTACTAACAACTTGCCCGTTTTTCATCACTTTTCCCGAAAGGCTATTTACTAGCTAAAGTTTCTAAGGATTTTTCTTACAAAGTTCCCATATTGTGTTTGATAGAAATTAGTGATATGATCTATAATAAGAAAACTTTGGAATGATCAAAAGGAGGGTTTGCCATGCAATATTTAATCGGCATTGACATTGGTACCAGCGGTACCAAAACCGTACTGTTTGATACGGACGGTAATACCATTGTTTCCAGCACCGTCGAATATCCTCTCTATCAGCCCCACAACGGTTGGGCGGAACAGGATCCTGAAGATTGGTGGAACGCCACCGTCCAGACACTGAAAGACTGTGTCTCCAAAAGCGGCGTCAATCCTGCAGATATCAAAGGCATTGGCTTGTCCGGCCAGATGCACGGCTTGGTCATGCTGGACGAAAATAACCAGGTCATCCGCAAATCCATCATCTGGTGTGATCAGCGCACCGGCAAAGAGGTGGAGGAAATCACCGCCAAGGTGGGCCGGGAAAAGCTGATTGAAATCACTGCCAACCCCGCCATTACCGGCTTTACCGCTGCCAAAATCCTCTGGGTGCGCAACAACGAGCCGGAAAACTACGCAAAATGCCGTCATATTCTTCTGCCGAAAGATTATATCCGCTTTATGCTGACCGGAGAGTATGCCACAGAAGTTTCCGATGCTTCCGGCATGCAGCTGCTGGATGTCCCCAACCGCTGCTGGTCTGATGAGCTGCTAGATCTGCTGGACATTGATAAGTCCCTGCTTGCCAAGGTCTATGAATCCCCGGAAGTCACCGGCACCATTACTGCCCAGGTCGCCGCTATGACCGGGCTGCAGGAAGGCACCATTGTCGTCGGCGGTGCGGGTGATAACGCGGCGGCAGCTGTCGGTACCGGTATTGTAGAGGACGGAAAAGCCTTTACCACCATCGGCACCAGCGGCGTTGTCTTCGCTCATACTTCTGATATTTCTATCGACCCCAAGGGCCGTGTACATACCTTCTGTTGTGCTGTCCCCGGCTGCTGGCACATTATGGGTGTCACCCAAGGTGCCGGACTCTCCCTCAAATGGTTTAGGGACAACTTCTGCCACGAAGAAATCGCGCAGGCAGAAAAAGAGGGTGTGGATCCCTATTACATTATGGATAATATGGCGGAAAAGATCCCCGTCGGTTCCAATCGGCTGATTTATCTGCCTTATCTCATGGGTGAACGCACCCCTCATCTGGATACAGACTGCCGCGGTGTATTCTTTGGGCTCTCTGCTATCCATCAAAAGGCTGATCTCATTCGCGCTATTCTGGAGGGCGTTTCCTATTCCCTGCGTGACTGCATCGAGATCATCCGGGAGATGGGAACTGAAATCAACGACATGATGGCCTGCGGAGGAGGCGGAACCAGCCCCTTGTGGCGTTCCATGTTAGCCGATCTGTTTAACTGCAACGTTTCTACCGTCAATTCCAAAGAAGGTCCTGCTCTTGGTGTGGCTATTTTGGCCGGCGTAGGCGCAGGCATCTATCCCTCTGTGGAGGAAGGTTGTCGCCGGGTCATTAAGAAAAATAAGACACAGGCTCCCAATCCGGACAACATCGACAAATACGAAGCATTCTATCGGCTGTATGTCAAGTTGTATCCATCTCTCAAGGATAATTTTAAAGAATTGGCCACTCTGTAGCGGCTTCTCAAAAAAGAACGCGCTGTATGGATAACAGCGCGTTCTTTTTTCTGCCCAATTTGTGGCCATCTTCCAAAATATTCATTCAATATTCACCCCATTTTTCTCGAAAAAATAGGCGGACTGTGGTAAGATAACAGAGAGGTGATGCGGTGTGAAGAAAAAATATCTGCTCAGTCTTTTGGTCATCATTTTGGTTGTCGGCCTCGGCGCCGGTGCTTTCTTTTTGGTGCGGGATTATCTGCCCATTTCTCTGCAATTTCAGCGGGATACAGTAGAGCTGGAAACCCCTGCGGAGATCCGCAGTTTCTATGTTCAGGGGTTCGGAGAAAACGCGCTGATTCCCGAAGAAGATATGAGCAAAGGGGAGATGCAAGATCACATCGCTTCCATTGTGGAACACGCTGTCACCTATGGCTATAATACCATCTATGTGGATGCTGTCACAGGAGGAGAGGCCTATTATGACTCTGACCTTCTTCCTTCCACCTCACATATTGACGGCAAACAGGACAATCGCACGAAATACGATCCTCTGCGGCTTTTTATCAAGGAGGCCCACCAAAATGGAATCCGGGTCTACGTAGTGGTAAATCCCTATGATTTGGGTGCCATTACCACGACAGATGGACTCTATGAAAAACATCCGGCCCTTGAAAATCCCCAATGGCTGCTGACCACCACCGACGGCATCCTCAAGTTTGATCCCGCCAATCAAGACTTTCAAAAATTCGTTGGGGATCTGGCTTCGGAAATTGTCACCAATTACAATGTGGACGGTCTTCATCTCGTGGATATTGGCTATCAGAGTGGTATGTCCAGTGAGTCTGCCTTTGCGGGTCAATCCGCCGCTTCCGATCTTGCCTCTTTCCACCAAAGCAGCATTATTGCTTTGCTCTCCGCCGTGCATACTGCCACTGCAAATGCTGATGTTTCTTTTGGCATCACCGTCCCTGGGGTCAACAGCCAGATGGATGAGAGTATCCGGGGTAGCGCTGCCTTCGCTGCGGACGATCAGGCCATTGATGTTGCATCCATCATGGAGCAAGGACTGGTAGACTACATTACCCCTGAGCTTTTTTATAGCATTGACGGTGAATCAGGAGACTACCGATCCCTTGTTCAGTGGTGGGGCGAGACTTCCGATTACTACCGTATTCCTGTCATCACCCTCAACCGTGTAGCCGAAGCGCAAAGCGGAGATCAGTTTGCTTTGGCTGATCAGATTTATCTCAACCGTCTGCAAAATTTTAAAGGCCATATTCTCTCCACATACGCTGATCTCGCCTCTGATAGTCAGGGCGTAAACGTCTACACCGCTTCCATGTATGCCATGCCAGAATCGGAACAGGCAATCTCTGTCGATCTCAGCTATGGGCAGACTTTGGAAATTACCCGGCCCTCAAGTGAAGAATTTACGACCTATTACAGCAAATATTTCATCATGGGCACCTCGGACCCCTCTCTGCCCTTGACCCTTAACGGCGAAGATGTAGAAGCCCGTGGAGAAGGCGGTACTTTTGGCGTACTGGTTGAACTTTCTTTAGGGGAAAACAGTTTTACCTTTGAACAGGGGGAAAATGTGTCCCGTTCTCTTACCATTATCCGTGAGGAGGAAGGCTCTGGAGAAGTCTCCACCATTTCCTCTATTTTAGAAAGCTCAGTTTTCCCCAGCGCTTCTTATGGCGCCTATGCTGGTGAAGAGGTCACCTTTTCCTGTATTGCTCCTGCCGGCGGGGAGGTCACTGCCATTTTTGACGGCATGCATATACCACTGGAGCAAGTCGCCATTGCAGAGGACGGCGTACCGGCCCTCTTCAAAGGAACCGCAACCCTTGCAGAAGACTATCCGGAAAATGTAACTACCAAGGTGGGGACTGTCAGCTATGTGCTCACCTATGAAGGAAAAACCAGCACTACCTCTTCCCTGGGAGAGATCTACGTTGTTGGTGAGGGTGGCAAATTGGTGATGCAGGCGGCTGAATACATCGGTACCGTCTTTAGTGAAAGCAATACCAATAGTGACATTATTGCCACCTTGAAACAAGGCTGTGTAGATTTGGTCACCGATCAAACCGATGATATGTGCCAGCTTTCCAGCGGAGGGTGGATTCAAAAAAGCACCATAGATTTCGTGGAGGGAGAAGCCTCCTTCCAAAATAATGTCAGCGAGGTTACCATGGAGCAGGCCGAAAATGGAGACCAAACCTATACCATCAAGGGTACAGCCCGTCCCGCTTTTCACGCTGATCTCGATGACGACGTCTTCACCATCACCCTTTATAATACTGTCAATATACAGGAAGGGCTTTTTGAATATGGAGATCTATTCTCCGATATCTCCCAACGGGTTAACGACGATGAAAGTGTAACGCTCCAGTTTACCCTACGGGAAGGCCTTTCTCTCTGGGGCTATAATGTGGAATTTGATCTGGATGGCAATTTGGTACTCTCCTTCTTGCTTCCTCCAAAACTTTCCGATAATCCGGCCCGGCCTCTGGAAGGCGTAGTCGTTGCTCTCGATGCCGGGCATGGCGGAGAGGATCCCGGTTCCTTGGGACCTGGCGGCAGCAGTGGCGCAACAGAAAAGGATATTAACCTTGCCATTACCTATGAGACACAAAGACAGCTGGAAGCTCTAGGAGCTACTGTTTCCCTGACCCGTTCTAATGACACCCGCCTTTCTTATGAAGAAAGATGCCTTCCTCCCGAAAATATGAAGGTAGATTTTTATATCTCCTTCCATCAAAACTCAGTGGCAGAAACCACCGACTCTTCCAGCGTCAGCGGTACAGAAATCTATTATCATTACAATACTTCTGCTCAGTTTGCGCAGATTCTTCACGACACCATGACACAATGCTTAGGACGAGAGCCAAGAGGCGCCATCCAGTCCACCTATCGGGTAACACGAATGACATTCTGTCCCAGCGTCCTGGTGGAGAACGGCTTCATGTCCAATCCCTGGGAGTATGAGTCTCTCTGTGATTCCTTCACCATCTTCCGTACGGCAAACGCTGTTGCAATGGGGATTGTTGACACCATTAAAGCGGCAAACTAACTCAACTAATTAGGGAAAGTCCAGAGTTTTCTGGACTTTCTTTTTCTTTGTCCGAGCAGTTGACATCCTCCTTTGCGATGGATATAATAATCACTACATTTGTCTTTTACTGTCATAGTGAAAGGGGGTTCGATATCATGGAGAAAGATCGCAAAGAAATGATCCGCGCTTATAAAGAACGTCGGCGGGAAGGCGGCGTTTTCGCCATCAAAAACACCCAAAACGGCAGGCTGCTTCTTCAATGGACCACCGAACTGACCGGGAGTCGTAATCGCTTTCAGTTTGCCCAAATGACCGGATCCTGCGTTGACCGGAAGATTGCTAAGGATTGGGATGCGCTGGGCAAAGATGTCTTTGTTTTTGAAGTGCTCGATACACTACAACAGAAAGAAGAACAAACTGCGGAGGAATTCAAGGAAGACGTCAAAGCGCTCTATGACCTCTGGCTTGAGAAAATTGACTCGGGCCTTCTTTACTAGAATCAACATAATCTGATCCAATATTATTCCTCACACAATGAAAAAAGGGGCTGGGTATGATAAAAATCATGCTCAGCCCTTTTATGTACATCACCGAAAGAACTTAGTCTTATGAACCAAGGGTCCATGAGGAGCTTTCCTGCTGTAGTTGCACCATATGCCGGTAAAGTCCTCCCTGCTCCATCAGCTGTGCCGGGCTGCCCTGTTGGGCGACCTTACCATTTTCCAGCACGACAATCCGGTCAGCGCCTGCTACTGTCCGCATCCTATGCGCGATAATAAGCACCGTTTTGTCCTTCAGCAACCTTGACAGGGCAGCCTGAACTGCACTCTCGTTTTCCACATCCAAGCTGGCGGTAGCCTCATCCAGTAGGATAACCGGAGCATCTTTTAACAGGGCCCTGGCAATGGAGATACGTTGACGTTCTCCACCGGAGAGGGTGGAGCCATTCTCTCCGATCATGGTTTGGTATCCATCGGGAAGAAGCTGGATAA
>NZ_CBDTOK010000016.1:0-9507 GCF_965361945.1 Zongyangia sp.
TTTCACCTTGCTGCCCACGCTGACATAGGGGGGCTTTTCCGGAGCGGGAGAGTGATAGAAGGTGCCCACAATGGGGGATTTGACCACATGGCCCTTGATTTCCTCCTTTTCCGGAGCAGTGGCCGCGCTGCTGGGAGCCGCGGCGGCCGGAGCAGCTACTACCTGGGCCGCCGGCGCTTGGACTACCTCGGTTTTGGGCCCCTCGATCACCACCTTCATCCCCTCAGATTCAATTTCCAGCCGGGTCAGTTTGTTTTTCGCCACCCGGTCCATTAAGCTTTTGATGTTATCTACGTTCAGTTCCATTGGTTCCTCCTGTCAAGCTCTCTCGTCTTCGAACTTCTTCAGGCACAAGGTGGCGTTCTGACCGCCAAAGCCCAGAGAATTGGTGATGGCATATTCGATGTCCGCCTTGCGGGCGCCTTCGGTGATATAATCCAGGTCGCACTCCTCGTCAGGCACCTTGTATCCTACGGTGGGAGGCAGAACGCCGTCCCGCAGAGCCAGGCAGGTGATGGCGGCCTCAATGGCGCCCGCCGCGCCCAGCATATGTCCGGTCATGGATTTGGTGGAGGAGATGGGCACCTGAGACGCCCGCTCCCCAAAGACCTTTTTCACCGCGTTTGTCTCATATTTATCGTTGATGGGGGTAGAGGTGCCGTGGGCGTTAATGTAACCCACGTCCTCTGTGGTAATCCCCGCCTCCCCGATGGAAAGCTCCATGGCCTTGATGGCGCCGGCGCCCTCCGGATCAGGGCTGGTGATGTGATAAGCGTCTGCCGTGGCGCCATAGCCTACTATCTCGCCGTAGATTTTGGCGTTTCTTGCCCTGGCGTGCTCCAATTCCTCTAAAATGAGCATTACCGAGCCCTCGCCCATAATAAAGCCGTCCCGCTCCTTGTCAAAGGGGATGGAGGCCCGGGCCTTGTCCTGGCTCTTGGAGAGAGCACCCATGTTGTTGAAGCCGGAAGCGGCGAATTTGGTGATGGTGGCTTCGGCGCCGCCGGCCACCGCCACATCCAGATAGCCGTATTTGATCTTGCGGAAGGCCTCGCCAATGGCGTGGTTGGCCGAGGAGCAGGCGGTGACCGCTGTAAAGTTATCGCCCTTGAAGCCATGCTGCATGGCGATCATACCGCAGCCCATATTGGAGATCATCATGGGGATAAAGAAGGGGGAAACCCGGTTGTATCCTTTCTCCAGAGCCTTGATATGCTCCTCCTCCAAGGTGTTGATGCCGCCGATACCGCTGCCCAGAATGACACCCACCCGGAAGGGATCCTCCTCTTTGAATTCGGTGCCGGCGTCGGTGAGGGCCAGGTTGGCCGCCGCGCAGGCAAACTGGCAGTACCGGTCCATCCGGCGGGCCTCTTTCTTGGCAATGCCATAATCTACGGCCTGGAAGTC
This sequence comes from Zongyangia sp., assembly GCF_965361945.1. Classification (NCBI taxonomy): domain Bacteria; kingdom Bacillati; phylum Bacillota; class Clostridia; order Eubacteriales; family Oscillospiraceae; genus Zongyangia; species Zongyangia sp. Next base: position 1,408 of record NZ_CBDTOK010000016.1, read on the forward strand.
CTTGACCTCCGCCGCCAGCTTGATGTCAAAATCGCTGGTGTCAAAGTGGGTGATTTCATCAATGCCGCAGACGCCGGCCTTGATATTCTCCCACATGGCATCCACACCGATCCCCACCGGGGTCACGGCGCCAATGCCGGTAATCACTACTCTTTTCATCTGATTTTCCATGCCTTTCCATCCCTTGCGGGCCAATTTTGCCCGCCGCTGGCCTTCTCCCAGCAGGTCAAAATGTAAAAATTATATCTTATTATACTATTTGTATTTAATTACATAGCCAATCCGCCGGATACCACCAGGGTCTGGCCAGTCATATAAGAAGCATCGGGGCCGGCCAGGAAGGATACCACAGCCGCTACCTCTTCCACCTTGCCAAACCGGCGCAGGGCGATGGCGTGGAGGGCTTCCTCCTTGACCTTGTCGGGGAGGACGGCGGTCATCTGGGTGTCGATGAATCCGGGAGCCACCGCATTGACGGTGATGTTCCGGCTGCCCAGCTCCTTGGCGGCGGTCATGGTCATACCAATGATGCCAGCCTTGGAAGCGCTGTAGTTAAACTGTCCGGCGTTGCCGTAAACTCCCGCCACCGAAGAGATGTTGATGATCCGGCCGCTTCTCTGGCGCATCATCAGGGCCCCGGCGTGGCGGGTCATGTTAAAGACGCTCTTCATATTCACATTGATGACCGCGTCATACTGCTCCTCGCTCATCCGAACCAGCAGCCCATCCTTGGTGATGCCGGCGTTGTTGACCAGCACATCCAGGCTGCCGAAGCGGGCGGCCACCTTCTTGACCATCTCGCCGCATCCGGCGAAATCGGTGACATCACAGATAAAGCAGTCGGCGTCCACGCCAAATTCCCGGCACTTGGCCGCTGTCTCTTTCCCGCCGTTTTCATATTCCGCTTCACCCCGGCAATTCACCGCGATGTTGAATCCATCCTGGGCCAGGCGCAGGGCGATGCAGGCGCCAATACCCTGGGAAGCTCCCGTAATCAATGCTGTCTTTGCCAAAATAAACACTCCTTCATCCTTATAACTTATGGTATAAACAAATATAAATTATACGTCAAATATAATAGCGCCGTAGGTCAGCCCCGCGCCAAAGCCCACCAAACAAACCCGGCTGCCCTGGGGCATCCGGCCAAGCCGTCTGGCCTCTTCACAGGCCAGGGGGATGCTGGCGGAGGAGGTGTTGGCGTATTTATCCAGATTGCAGAACACCTTCTCCATGGGGATATGGAGTTTCTGGGCCGCGGTTTTGATGATCCGGATGTTGGCCTGATGAGGGATGAGCAGATCGATGGACTCGGTGGGGATCCCCGCCTTTTCCGCCGCTTTTTCCACCGCATGGGGCATCACCCGGGTGGCGAATTTATAGACCTCCCGGCCATCCATATAGACAAATCCGTCGGGCCAATCAGGATAGCCCTCCGGAAGGGAGGCCGGATCGTTTTGCATAAACACGGTTTTCAGCTCCGGCTTTTTCGCGAAGAGGAGGTGGGCCCCGGTGCCATCGGCCCCCATATAAGAGGTATAAAGGGTGCCGGCGCCTTCCAATAGATAGGCCGCCGCCCCGTCCCCAAAGAGGACGCAGGTGGAACGGTCCTCATAGTTGCAGATCTGGGAGAGCCTTTCCGCGCAGATGACCAAAACCTTTTTCACATCGCCGGTGGCCAGATACCGCCGGGCCATATCAATGGCGTAAACACATCCGGCGCAGGCGCAGTTGAGGTCGATGGCCATGCACTCCTGGATGCCCAGCATCCCCTGGGCGATGCAGGCCATGGAGGGGGTGTAAAAATCCGCCGTCACCGAACTAAAGAGGATCAGATCCACCTCCTGGGGGTCGATACCGGCGTCTTCCAATGCCTTCTGCGCCGCTTTGACGCCCATATCCACCGTCAATTCCCCGTCGGCCACATGCCGGGTCTTGATTCCCGAGCGGGTGGTAATCCATTCGTCAGAAGTGTCCAAAAAAGAGGTGAAGGCTTCGTTATCCACCGTCAGGGGGGGGACATAACTCCCCATACCCAAAATCCGAATTCCCATTGCGTTTCCAATCCCCGCGGCCGCACGCGGTTGCAAGTTTTTCTCCAAACGGAAGCTGTCCACGAGCCATATTTGACAAGCTCCCCGCAAATTTTGTTAACTTTTTCGTGATCCCTTGATTTTCCAGGGGTTTATTGGTATATTGATTCTGTAGGCCTCCCGTCCATTTTTCAGGGAGGGCTTTTCTATGGTAGGGCGCGGCGCCAAAGGAGCCGGTATAAACTTCCATTTTTTAAAAAAAATATAATAGCCGTTACATTTTATTATGATAGTGGCTGACAGCGGATTTGTCAATCGGCTTTTTGTGAAATACTTCCCCAAAGACGAATTTTTTCTCATTCTGAAGGGCTTTTTACCCGTAAAACACTGCAAAGGAGACCATTGCCATGACGAAAGTAGCCTATCTCTTCTCCGGACAGGGGTCCCAATATCCCGGTATGGGCAAGGAATTTTACGACAATTTCCCGGCTGTGCGCCAGATTTATGAGTGCGCCGGGGACATTCTGGGCCGGGATATCGCCGCCGTATCCTTCGGCGAGGACGAGGCCCAGCTGCAAAAAACCATCAATGCCCAGCCGGCCATCTTTGCCCTAAGCCTAGCCTGCTATACCCTTTGCAAGGAGCATCTGCCTCCCGCCATCGCCATGGCCGGACACTCCCTGGGAGAGTATGCCGCCCTTTGTGCCGACGGCGTTATGACCATGGAGGACGGTTTTCGGGTCATCGGCGCCCGGGCTGCCGCCATGGAGAAGGCGGGAGAACGTCATCCCGGCGCCATGTATGCCATTATTGGCTGCGAACCGGCCACCATTGCCCAGGTCTGTGAGGAGACGGGGGGCTATGTCCTCCCCGTCAACTATAACAGCCCCGTCCAGACGGTCATCGCCGGGGAGCTGGACGCCGTCCAAAAGGCCGCGGAAACCTTCACCCAGATGGGGCATCGGGCCATTAAATTGGGGGTCTCCGCCGCCTTCCATTCCAAGCTCATGGAGGAAGCCGCCCAGGAGCTGAAGGAGGCTGTTTCCGGCATCCCCTTTGCTGAGCCGGCAGTCCCCTTCTTCTCCAATGTGACCGGCGACCAGAATGCCGATCTTTCCGACATGCCCTCCTATTTCTATCGTCATATGATCTCCCCCGTCCGCTTTACAGACGAGCTGACCCATATGCGGGAGGCCGGGCCCAGTGTTTTTGTGGAGCTGGGGCCGGGGAAGGTGCTCACCGGTTTGGTCAAGAAAACCCTCAAAGGCATGCCCGTCATGTACATTGAGAATATGAAAACCCTTGGGAAAGTGGTCGAGTCCCTTTCCCTGTAATAAAGATGAGGCGAATGTCATGAACCCTTCCTCAAAACGGCGGGCCTTTGCCCTGACCGGTTATCCCTTGGGACACACCATGTCCCCGCCCCTCCACCAGCGGCTGTTTGCAATGGCCGGCCGGGAGGGGGAATATCAGGTGCTGGAAATCCCTCCGGAGGAGCTTTCCTCCCGGGTGGAGGAGCTGTTGGCGCTGGATGGCTTTAACGTCACTATTCCCCATAAATTGGGGATTATTCCCTATTTGGATGAACTCTCTGATAGCGCCCGGCGCTATGGCGCTGTCAACACTGTCAAGTGCGGAGAAAAATCCATCGGTTACAACACCGATGTGGACGGTTTTGTCCGGGCGCTGGCCGAAGCCGGTGTGGAATTAAAAAGCAAGCGGGTCCTCGTCTTAGGAGCCGGCGGCGCCGGCCGGATGATGGCCATTGAATCCTGCCTCGGCGGCTGCGATGTGGTGGTGGCCATCCGGATGAGCAGTGTGCCCCGGGCTGAGGCCCTGGCGGCAGACATCCGCGCGCTGCGTCCCGACGCAAAGATCCGAATCTGTCTCATGGATGAAATCCTCCCCCTGATCGGTGAGGAGGGGGGCTTTGATCTGCTGTGCAACGCCACTCCGGTTGGTATGTATCCCAAAACCGACGCCATGCCTGCTCAGGAGGAGGTCATCAAAGCCTGCGGCTGTGTCTTTGACGCCATCTACAACCCTGGAAGGACCCGCCTTCTGGAAGTGGCCCAGCGCCATGGCATCCCCACGGTAGGCGGCATGTCCATGCTGGTGTGGCAGGCGGTGGCCGCCCACGAGATCTGGGACGGGGATCGGTATGACCCCGGCGACATCCAAAACCTGACAGAAGAAATGTCCCAACTTGTCTCGCTGCAGTTTGGCGGCGGAAAATAAGGGCCTTTGGCCAAAGGAGCGAAATCATGTCCCGCAATATTGTCTTATGTGGATTTATGGGCAGCGGAAAGACCACCATCGGTAAAATGCTGGCCCAGCATCTTCTTTATACCTTCGTAGACACCGACGATGTCATTGAAGCGACGACCGGTATGACAGTTCCCCAGATCTTTGAAATCCATGGGGAGGAACACTACCGGGATCTGGAACACAACGCGGTTAAGGAGCTGGCTTCCCGGAAAAAAAGCCATGTCATCGCCACCGGCGGCGGGGTAATGACCTTACAGCGGAATGTGGATGTATTCCGGACCCATGGGGATAAAATTATCTTTCTGGATATCCCCTTTGAGGTCTGCTATAAGCGGATCAAGGATTCGGACCGCCCGCTGGTACGAAACAACACAAAGGAAGCTTTACACGAGATTTACCACGCCCGCCGGGATCTCTACCTGGCGGCCTGCGACCAGCGGATTACCGGCCTGGATTCCCAGGCCATTGTCCGGGAGATTATCCAAGGGATCCATTCGTCCTATACCCCGGAAAGTGAACGGTACTAAACAAAAAAGCCCTCGGCTGATATAGCCGAGGGCTTTTTTATGTAATGCAGCGGAAACCCGCTGCTTTTCTTTTAAAAGGCGTTGTAGACAAAGGATATTTCCGCCCCGTCTGTATACAGCCAGAACAGGAGCAGGGCCAGCACCACCGCCGCCCGGGCCACATTCGAAAGCTCTCGCAGGCTGTTTTCCACATCCTCAATCCCAATGCGCAACCCATCTTTTTCAACACATCTTATAGCCTTCCTTCCATAGATTTAGCCGGTATAGGCGTTGAGGATATAATCAGTAAAGAAGGGGCGGGGCACATAGGAGTTATTCCCTCCGCAGGTAAATACGGTGACCAGCTCCAGCTGAGGAACCACATAGATGATCTGTCCACCGTGGCCGAAGGCAAAATAGGCGTCATACTGGGCGGTGGGATAAGGGGTCGTATAGGTGCCGTAGCCCCCCGTGGCAAAGGAGGTCACCCACCACTGGTAGCCATAAGAACCGGTGCTGTCTCCCGCTCCCCCATTTTGGGCGGTGGTGGATTCCTCCACCCAGTCGGCCGGCACCAGCTGCTGGCCGTTCCACTGGCCCCCTTGCAGATAAAGCTGGCCAAACCGCGCCGCATCCCTTGCCGTCATGGAGATTCCGTTGCCTCCATCGGTGATTCCCTGAGGGTCGGTCCCCCACTGGACACTTTCAATCCCCAGAGGATCAAATAGGTATTCCTTGCCGAATTCCAGCTGGTTCCTGCCGGTGGCGGCCTCCAGGGCGGCGGAGATCAAATGGGTGTTGCCGGTGCTGTAGTTAAAAACGGTGCCGGGCTGGGCCACCAGATCCCGGCCCAGGATGTAGTCTACCCAATTGGGGGATGTGCGAAATTCCACCCAGTTGGAATATCCGCTGCCCCATTCGTACCACTCCAGTCCCGAGGTCTGGGTCAGAAGATGGCGGAGGGTCAGCTGCTGTTTTCCTTCCTCCAGCTGGGAAACCTGGGGCAGATATTCGGAGAGCAGGTCATCTACGCTGCCAATATAGCCCTGTTCCATCGCAATGCCCAGCAGGGCGCTGGTGAAGGATTTGGAGGCGGAGTGGAGGGGGAAAACGCTGGTTTCGTCATAGCCCTCCTTGTAATACTCATCAATGATGACCCCATCCTTGACGGTGACCGCCGCATAGATCTCGGTACCGGCCAAGGCGGTATGCAGATCGTCAAAAACTTCCGGATCCATCTGGTGGTTTTCCGGCGTGTCGAACTGCCAGCTGTTGTCTGCCGCCGGCTCCTCTTCCTCCTCCGGCTGGCTTTCCGTCTCCGACGGAGCAGTCTCTGTCTGCTCTGTCACCGGGGCGGAGGAGGAACTTTGGGGCTCTTCCTCGCTGGAGCAGGCGGTCAGAGTCACCAGCAGCAGGGCCATGAGTAGGGCAAGTATTCTCTTCAAATGATATCGTCCTTTCTTCATCATTTATCCTTCATCTGCCGGGCCGTAGCCTTCCAGGCCAAAGACCGGCGGGGTTGTGTTAAGCTGCATCGGCTCCAGGGGGCCATATTCCTCTTCATAGGCCGCGACTTCCTCTTCCGCCTGGGTCCGCAGCGCTTCCAGATCCGGCGCGGGCTGATCTTCCAGGGTATGCCGCTCTGGAGTGGGGTAGTCCTGGGGGCAGGAGGGGGTCAGGTAGTTTTCCGCAATTTCGGCATTTTGCTCCTGGGATAGAAGGCCGGAATCCATCAGATTCTGCCCCCACCGGTGGGAACTTGCCATGGTGGCATCTCCCTTGAGGAAGTAGCGGTAGCGTACATAGCCGTGACGGGAGATATTGTCCTCCAGCTGGCTGTCCAGGTGATACCAAACCCCGTCAATCCTGACCACGGTCCAGGCGTGATCCACCAGGTGGCCTTCCTCTGAATAGGTAAGCCCCGGCACATACTCCGCTTCCAAGCCCATTCCCCGCAGCAGCAGGGTCAGGGCGGCGGCGTAGTCCTCACACATGCCCACCCCAAAGCGGAGGGGACTGATGGCCCGCTGCTCCACAAAGGGGATGGGTTCCCCTCCGCCGTGAACACGCCACAGATCAAAGCCCACAGGCTCATCCAGATAGGTGTGCTCGATCATATAGTCAAAGGCGGCCTTGGTCCGCTCATATTCACTCATTTCCGGGGTGACCAGCTGCTCTACCGTATCCTCCACCAGCTGCTGCAGGTAGGGATGGATGCCGAGGCTGTCCGTTTCCTCTGGCGCAGATGAGTCTGGCTCCGCCGTAGTCACTTCTGGCGGTGTAGTTTCCGCCGGCGCTGTGGAGGTGACCTCCGCTTGGGAGGAGGAAGACTCCGTCTGGGCGCTACAGCCGGAAAAACACAGGGCCAACGCCAGCAATAAAACAAGGCATTTCTTCATAGGCGCCACTCCTTTTTTCTCATCAGTTTCATCTAGGCAAAAAATAAAGGCCTCCCTTTGGTTTGGTGGAGGTCCTCGGGATAGTCTGTGAGGTATTCCTCAGGGTTTTCTATCCCTTGATTTTCTCCCTGTTCTGTTATACAATATTGATTGTAACAACCGGTTGTAACTACCGGTCAATATTTATTCTTTGAAAAAGCTTTTAACTTTTTGTAAACGGGAGAAAGGGGCAGAGTTCCATGTATTCCATGATGCAGGTTTGCCGGGAGACGGGCATGACCTATCAGACGCTGAAATTTTACTGCAATGAGGGGCTTATTCCCCATGTAAAACGCGACCGGAACAACCGCCGGATCTTTGACGACAACGATCTGCAATGGATCAAAAACTGCATCTGCCTGAAAAAATGCAACATGAGCATCCAGGAGATGAAAGAGTATCTCCAGCTCTGTTTAGAAGGGGAGTCCACCATCCCCCAGCGCAAAGAAATGCTGGCGCAAAAGCGGGAATCACTGGTGGCCGCCATAGAGGAACTCAACAATTCCGTGGCCTTTATTGACTGGAAACAGGAATTTTACGACGATGTTTTGGCCGGCAGGCGGCCTTATGTCTCCAATCTGATCCGAAATAAGGAGTAAATAAAAAACAAAAACCGTGTATCCCTTTTGGGGATACACGGTTTCTTTTGTCTGATTTTTGGGCCAAACGCGCCCGGAACCGGTGACACGGTTCCGGGGACATGTCCGAAATAAGGCTTACAGGATTAATCCAGGTTCCTGGAAAGCAGTTTGACGCAAGCGATGGCGCTGAGCACCATGGCCGCGCAGCCCGCAGCCACCAGGGATAAGGCGACAATGGCGTTCCAAAGGGCCGCGTTTTTTCCTTTTTCATTCATGG
>NZ_CBDTOK010000017.1:0-9604 GCF_965361945.1 Zongyangia sp.
GACGCCCCTCTGGGCGGAGAAAGGGGATTTAAATGCATTGAATGTACCCAACGGTACGCACCTCCGGCAGCTGCATTCCCCGGTGCTATGTGCTCTGTCGGCTGGATCAGGGCTCACGTTCACTGCCTCGCCACCTTCCTCTATCATGTGGATGACGGCACCCAGCCCTCTCCCTCTTTGGAAGAAGGGGCATACATTCAAAAGGTCATGGAACGCGCCTACGAATCCGACGCCAAAGGCGGCGCTTGGGTTAGCATTGACTGAGTTCGCAGCAAACTTTTAAAAGACGGCCTGCGGATGTTCCTCCGCAGGCCGTCTTTTCTACGCTAAAAAATCTAGGCCAGGTTTGAAATAGGAAATTCCGTCAATGATGATTCATAGAACAACATATAATCATACATTTTCCATTTGATTACGCTAACACCACATGATGAAATAACCGTTGCGGCGGAGAAAGGCTGAGCAATATGAAGGTTGACAACGAACTCAAACAAAGCATTATTGACTGGATCGATGTCCACAAAGAGCAGATGATCCGAGACATCAACACGTTGGTCTCCATCGAAAGTGTTTCCACAAAAAGCGAGGGGGAGCATCCTTTTGGAGAAGGGCCCGCGCGAGTATTGGACGCCGCCCTGGAAATGGGAAAAGATTATGGCTTTCGCACCCAGAACCACCAGTACTATGCTGGAAGTATCCTCATGGGCAATGGTCAGCGGGAGCTTGGCATTCTCACCCACCTGGATGTGGTTCCGGCTGGCCCCGACTGGGAATATGAACCCTTTCACTGTACCCTTAAGGATGGTAAACTCATCGGCCGCGGCGTTGCCGACGACAAAGGGCCTGCGGTAGCAGCCCTTTATGCCATGCGTTGTCTGTATGAGCTGGCTGTCCCCATGGTCCATTCTGTCCGGCTGATTATGGGATGCAGTGAGGAAACCGGCAGCGCTGATATGGCTTATTATGTAAAGCACTGCAAAATTCCCGACTTTTCCTTCGTCCCGGATGCGGAGTTTCCCGTCTGTAACGGAGAAAAGGGAATCCTATCGGCCGATTTGGTCGGCCCTCAGCTTTCTGATAAAATCGGAGAACTTTCCGGCGGCGAAGTTTCCAACGCTGTAGCTGCCCATGCAAAAATCACCCTCAAAAACCAATCTATCGACCAGGTTCTGCAAAAGCTAGGGGATAGCAAAGGAGATCTGGTTGTCGCGGAAGGCCCTTACGGCGTCACCATCTCCGCCAAGGGGATCCCCTCCCATGCTGCATTTCCCGAAGGCTCTGTCAACGCCATCTACAAGCTGTGCAAGGCTGTGGTAGACTGCGGCCTTGTGGAAGGAGACGACAAGGAAGCTCTCGCTTTTGTAGTAAAGGTATTGGAAACTACCGACGGCGCAGGCCTTGCCATCAAATCCCGCGACGATATTTCCGGGGAAACCACCTGTATCGGCGGCCTGCTCAGCGTTAAAGAGGCTCGGATTGTCCTCAATGTCAATATCCGCTACTGCATCAGCACTGATTCCCAGCAGCTGCGGAACAAAATATCCCAGACCTGTGAGGAACACGGATTTTCTATGGGCGACTGCTTTGAAAGCAAACCTCTGTATGTCCCCGCAGATCATCCTGCCGTAGCCTTTCTCACCGAAACCTACAATGACCTGACCGGCCAGGACCTAGCTCCCTATGTAATTGGCGGCGGTACCTACGCTAGGGAGATGCCAAATTCGGTTGCATTCGGTGCCGGACGGCCCGGCAGCATGCTCCCCACCGAAACCGGCCGAGGCGGTATGCATCAGCCTGATGAATCCATTGCCGTAGAGGATCTGGTCAATGCAGCCAAGGTCTACGCCATTGCTCTATTGCGCCTTGACGGCATTGATTTTACCGCCCAGTAATTTTATTAAAAGAGGAAAACAATATGAGAAAAATTTGCGTACTGGGAAGCATCAACATTGATACCACCTATTATGTCTCCGCCCTCCCCCAGGTGGGGGAAAGCGTGGTTCCCACCGGACGTTCCAGCTCCCCTGGTGGCAAAGGCTTTAATCAGGCTGTTGCGGCCAGGCGGGCCGGCTGCCAGGTTTCCTTCGTGGGAAAATTGGGGCCTGATGGCAACTCCCTTATTGACCTTCTGTCACAGGAAGGCATTGACCACAGCTGTACCTTCCAAGGCTCAGAAATTCCTACCGGTTCCTGCGTCATTATTACCGATCAGGAAGGTCGGAACATGCTTCTTGTAGACGTGGCTGCCAATAAGGCTATAACTGCTGCAGAAATAGAAAAGTCCTATCCGCTCATTGAAGGGTGTGACATCGCTGTGACCCAGCTGGAGACCAATATGGAAGCTGCAACCCTCTTTCTGGAGCACGCCAAGGCCTGTGGGAAGGTCACTGTCCTCAATCCGGCACCGGTGACAGATCTGCCCGATGCGCTGCTCAAAAGCACCGATATCCTGGTGCCCAATGAAACGGAGCTTGCCTATCTGATCGGCGCTCCGGTCACCGATCACTATCAGCTACTATACAGTAAAATGGCTCCGTTTTTTGATGCGGGAGTGAAATTTTTCCTGGTGACCCTTGGGGATAAGGGCGTTCTGCTCTGTGACCGATATGGGTTTGACCATCTGCCCGCCCAAAAGGTTGCCGCCGTGGACACGACTGCGGCGGGTGATTCCTTTATCGGCGCTTTTGTCTCTCGGATCAGCTTATCCTCCTGGGAGGATCGCGCTTTCCTTCACCCAGCCATCAGCTATGCGCAAAATTTCGCTGGATATGTGGTTCAGCACCCGGGAGCTTATCGTTCCATGCCCCCTGTTTCGCTCGCGGATTCATTTTGACGCTACATAAAAAGGCCCGGGACATTTGTCCCAGGCCTTTCGCCTTATTCCAGGCCATTATCAGCTCTATATTTTGCCAAAAGCAGGTCTACAACCCGGCCGTAGCTCTGTACCCCGTCCGTCTGATTCTGGGCCTTGAGGTAAGTATCATTGATATTGTCGGCGATTTCCGCCACCTGGCCCTCAAACTGCTCCCAGTAAGAGTTGTTGGCATCAAAATCCCGCTGTGCTTCTTCGCAAAGGTTGCTCATCAGCTGGGTATGTAGCTCTGGATCAATGTCAAACAGAGCGTTACCTGCGTAAATCATCGCCATTGCCGCTCCGGAATACTGAACCCTGACATCATCAGAGGCAGAGCAGCAGAGATAAGCGATGAAATTCGCCTCATCCTCCCGCATAAATCCGGCTAGATGGGACAGCTCATGGGCAGCGCTGAAGGGAATGCTGTAATGGGCCACGTCCCCGTTAATGTTGGCTTCAAAGGTAAAGGGGAAGAAAAATCCAACTAGATTCGTGTAAGACATATAGTGAGAGCAAAGTAATGGTTTGGGCAGTGCGTTCACATTGTTGATAAAGTCTGTGCCCTGAGAAAACTCTCGGTATTCATCCCGCATGGTTTGCGCCATATCGGATACTGAGCCATCAAAGGTCATAATCCCGTTTTCGTCCTCTGGCACCTGGGCCCGCAGCTCGTTGACTTCCTCGATAAGGTCCTCTACTAGGGCCGCCAGCTCCTCTTTGGAGGATTCCCGCACCTGAAGCCCCATCAGATCCGATACCGGATACCGGTGATAATTGATAGAGCAAAACAGGGTCAGCAGAAGAAACAGGCAGGAAACAATTGCGCAGAGATTCATCACTGCCTTATAGATCCGCAGCTTTCTCCCCTCTTGGTGGCGGACCGCTTTCACAATGACCACAATAATATAGACGAGCACCGCAATGATGGCCCCGGGCGCCAGCCATTCTACCAAAGAAAATGGCACCAAAGAAGTGATAAAAGAAATTCCCCGCATAAATACAGGGTAAATATGGGTGACATACCATTCTGCAAAGACGTGTCCTGAAGATGCTATAGCAAGGAGCAGCAGAGCAATTGGAATCCCCAGCAAAAGCCACATCCTTTTGAGGGCATAGGGGCTTTTCAAAAAGGATCGAATCTTGTTCATCTTACAATAATACGATGGTAACCCCATCGTTTCTCCTTCCATAGTCGCTGTCTTGGGAAAGCCAGGGCAATCTGGCGACTGCATCCCGGGCAGCCACCGAATAGGAGGAAAAATCCTCCCCATAAATAATCCCTTTAATCCGCCCTAGTCTCCGCTTATTCTGAAGCTCACTTCTAGCCTTTGTCCGGATACCTCCACCCACGCCGCTGGAACCGTAGCCGTGGATAACTTTGGCCGCTTTCATCCCTCTGCCCCGGGCGGTAGAAAGGCCCATATTCATCCGGCGGATCGCCTCTTCCACAGTGGGCATGCCCCGCTCAATATTGATAATTTCCATCTTACTCATGATACACATCCCTCTAAAATAAAAGGCCCCGATTGGGCTTATTTTTTCTTTTATTTTATCACCCTGGAAAAGGGGACGCAACGCAAGAATGTGAATACACTGCGATAAAACCGCAAAAAAACCATGAATTTCCCTTTTTCACTCTGGCAAAGGGAGAAAAAAACTGCTATAGTAATAAAGTAAAAATCATTGAGAAGGTGAGTTCTTGCGATGGTAAAATCGAAGCTCTTTGTGCGGATCCTCTGTCTGATTCTGGCCGCCGTCTTTGTCATTTCCATGATGGGGGCTGCATTCACTACCCTGTTTTAATCGATTTTGTCCCAGGCCCGGAGAATATCCGGGCCTTTTTATTGTCTTTTTTGAATGTTCACTGGGGTATTGACAAATCTACTCATAGAGTATACAATAAAAATACACCCCACGGGGGTATTGTGTTGCGAGGTGATCTCAATGAAAGAAAAATTCGATGTAACCGGTATGACCTGTTCGGCCTGCTCGGCGCATGTGGAAAAAAGCGTCCGGGCCCTTTCCGGGGTTAAAGAGGTCAGTGTCAACCTGCTGCAAAATAGTATGCAGGTAGAATATGATGAGTCTGTCCTAAGTGAGGGGGACATCATCAAAGCTGTGGAACATGGAGGATATGGCGCCGCTCCCCATCAAAAGCAGGGACAGGCAAAGCCCCTTTCGGGAGAAACGCCCACCAACAGCGCAAAGGAACAGACCAAAGCCATGAAACACCGGCTGATTTTATCGATCTGTTTTCTCGTTCCTCTGATGTATATCTCCATGGGGCATATGATGGGACTTCCTACCCCTTCTTTTTTCCATGGAACCGAGAATGCGCTGATCTATTCCTTCACCCAATTTCTTTTAACCCTTCCCGTCATCTATCTGAATCGTAAATATTATCAGGTTGGATTTCCCGCCCTCTTCCGTGGAGCTCCCAATATGGATTCCCTCATCGCCATCGGCTCCTCGGCCTCGTTGATCTACGGTATCTTCGCCATTTATCAAATTGGCTGGGGTCTGGGCCACGGCGATTTGGATCTGGTGAACAGCTACAGCATGGACCTCTATTTTGAGTCCGCCGCTATGATTCTGACCCTCATCACTGTGGGGAAATTCCTAGAAACCCGCTCCAAAGGAAAGACTTCGGAAGCGATTGAAAAGCTGATGAATCTGGCGCCTAAAACCGCCACTGTCATCCGCGACGGCGAAGAGGTTCAGATCCCGGTGGATGATGTCTTGGTCGGCGATATTGTAGCAGTACGTCCTGGTCAAAGTGTACCGGTAGACGGCGTCATCTTGGATGGTAGTTCCGCTGTGGATGAATCTGCCCTGACCGGAGAAAGCATTCCGGTGGAAAAAGGGCCTGGCGACAAGGTCATTGCCGCTACCATCAACAAATCAGGCTTCTTTACCTTTAAAGCAACCAAGGTGGGAGAAAACACCACCATCTCTCAGATCATCCAGCTGGTGGAGGATGCAAATGCCACCAAAGCTCCCATTGCCAAGCTGGCCGATAAGGTCAGCGGTGTGTTTGTCCCTGTAGTCATCTCTATCGCCATTCTTGCCACCATTGTATGGCTGTTGGTAGGCGAACCCTTTGACTTTGCTCTTTCCATTGGTATTTCCGTTCTGGTCATCTCCTGCCCTTGTGCCTTAGGCTTAGCTACCCCTGTGGCAATCATGGTGGGCACAGGCAAAGGTGCCCAAAACGGTATCCTATTTAAATCTGCAGAAGCCCTGGAAACACTGCACAATGTTCAGACCGTAGTACTGGATAAAACCGGTACCATCACCCAGGGAACTCCCTCAGTTACCGACGTTATTCCCGCGTCCGGCGTTACATCAGAAGCTCTGATTGCTATCGCTGCGGCCCTGGAACGTCCCTCGGAACATCCCCTGGCCCAGGCGGTAATCACCTATGCTGATGGACACAACGCCCCCCTACTCTCCCCACAGGATTTTACCGCAGTTACCGGCAGCGGTGTACAGGCGGTTGTCAATGGTACCCTTTGTCTTGGCGGTAACCGCAAGCTGATGGAGGAAAACGGTATAGATCTGGCATCTTTGGAGCAGCAGGCTGATGATCTTGCCAATGATGGAAAGACGCCCCTTTTCTTCGCTGCGGATGGAAAGGTTCTCGGCCTGATTGCTGTGGCCGACGTAGTTAAGCCCACCAGCAAGGCAGCCATTGACGCCCTGACCCATATGGGCATCGATGTCATTATGCTCACCGGCGACAATGAGAGAACCGCACGTGCTATTCAGCGTCAGCTCGGCCTCTCTAACGTCATTGCCGGTGTGCTTCCGGCAGACAAAGAAAAAGAGGTCCGCCGGCTTCAGGAATCTGGCAAACGGGTGGCTATGGTGGGGGACGGCATCAACGACGCCCCGGCTCTGGCCCGGGCGGATGTAGGAGTTGCTATCGGCGCCGGTACCGACATTGCTATTGAATCCGCCGACGTTGTACTGATGAAAAGTGACCTACTGGATGCTGTCACCGCCATTGAGCTGAGTAAATCCGTTATCCGCAATATTAAGCAAAATCTATTCTGGGCTTTCTTCTACAACGCTATCGGTATCCCTCTTGCAGCTGGCGTCTTTTTCAGCTTTCTGGGCTGGAAACTCAGCCCCATGTTTGGCGCCGCCGCCATGAGCTTGAGCTCTGTTTGCGTTGTCAGTAATGCCCTGCGTCTCAAATTTTTCAAACCCCGGCACGCGGTACCCGCTTCTGCTGGAGAAGATAGAAACATGATTACAACTACTGTGGAAAAAGGAGAAAAGACAATGAAAAAAGTAATCACAATTGAAGGCATGATGTGCAACCATTGTACTGCCCATGTAGAGAAAGCCCTCAACGCTATCGACGGCGTCAGCGCTGTTGTCAGCCTGGAGGACAAAAACGCAACCGTCACCCTCTCGAAGGATGTCAGCGATGATGTTCTGACGCAGGCAGTGACAGACGCCGGCTATACCGTCGTTTCCATTGCCTAAGGAGGGGTTCCATGAAAGCGGATCATAAGCAGATTGTCCGTCTGCTCAAAACCGCCCGCGGCCAAATCGATGGTATTTTGGGCATGGTGGAGGAAGATCGGTATTGTATCGATATCTCCAACCAGCTGATGGCCACAACATCCATCCTGCGCAAGGTTAACCGGGAAATTATCAAGGCCCATCTTTCCGGTTGTGTCAAAGAAGCTTTTGAACACGATGATGAGTCGCTCAAAAACGAGAAGATTGAGGAAATCATCTCCATCTTTGAGAAGCTGGATAAATAAGGGGGATCAAATGGACTACAAAAGCATTCATGATTTGCCTCGAGAGAAACTGCTTGAGCTCTGCACCAATTTTGCAAAAAACTGGTTAGCTATGGATGGGCTCTGGTTTCAAGCGGTAGAACGGGATAGCGGCATGGACAAAGCCATGGAGCACGATTATACCGTTTGGGAACAGTTTACCCAGATTGAAGCCCGCAGGATAAAAAAATTGTTGGATCTGCCGGATCGCGCCGGTCTGGAGGGCTTGGCACAGGCATTGGCTTTCCGCCTCTATGCGTCTCTCAATGAAGACAGCATCGTCATGGAAGGCAACACTCTCACCTATCGGGTTCACAATTGCCGTGTACAAAGCGCTCGATCCCGAAAAGGGATGTCTCTTCATCCCTGCAAACAGGTTGGTATAGTGGAATACGATGGTTTTGCAAAGGTTATCGATGATCGCATCACTGCGGAAGTGGTCAGCTGTTATCCCGACATCACTATCCCTGACTGTGCCTGCGTTTGGAAGTTTACCCTCCACCTCTGATTAATAAAAAGCTGTATGGCCTCGGCCATACAGCTTTTTTCTTTGGAGAAAGTACCTATCTTCTCCTTCTTCTCTTGTCAAACTCGGGATTAAAAGCATAGAAATTTTTGCTGTCCAGATGATCTTGGGTGGTTCGCAAGGCTTCACCGAAACGCTGGAAATGAACTATCTCTCTTTCTCGAAGAAATTTGATAGGATCACGTACATCGGGGTCATCAACTAAACGCAAAATATTATCATAGGTAGTTCTCGCTTTTTGTTCTGCTGCTAAATCCTCTGTTAGGTCTGTAATCAGATCGCCTTTAGACTGGAAATACATAGCGCTAAAAGGGGTGCCTGAGGCTGCAATGGGATACAGCCCCGCAGTGTGGTCAACAAAATAGGTATCAAACCCTGTTTTCTTAATTTCGTCTATCGTCATATTACGGGTCAATTGATGGACAATGGCACAAATCATCTCAACATGGGCTAGTTCTTCCGTACCTATATCGGTCAGTGTTGCTTTGACTTCATCATAGGGAACAGAATACCTCTGCGCCAGATACCGTTGACTTGCCGCCAATTCTCCGTCTGGCCCACCAAATTGGGTGATGATCACTTTTGCCATGGCGGGATTGGGCCGGGAAATTTTTACTGGGTACTGTAACTTTTTATCATAAGTCCACATATGCTACGCCTCCTCGTCAAGTTCCCAGGGCCAGGGGCCGTCAATCCAGTTCCACCGGTTTCCTCCGGCAAAATCTGTATGAGTCAGCGGTCCATACCTTTTGACATACATTTCTCTTGCTTCTCTTTGCATATCTAAATATTTTTGATAGCATTCCAGGGCTTCTTTATTTTGAGGATTATTGTCCAAAAAAAGGGCAATTTCCTGCAAAACAAAATCGCAGATGCGCACCCGGTTTAAAAGCACCTTTCTGTCATCCACGGGGGAGCGCCTCCTCTCCGATAAATGGGAGGTCTAAATCCCTGAAAAACGTGCCGCGGTTGAACGCTACCTCAGGTTCATATAAGTTACCCCAAGGCTGTCTTGGTACATAGGCCATGGCCAGGGGCGCATCATTGCAAAAAATGGGATCACGGACCGGATGAGATCCGTTGTTCATATCTGTCAAAGTAAACCCTCCGTTTGCATATGATCTGCGCAACCATTTTAGGTTGCATCCATGTCTTTGAAGAAAGCATGCTTTCATTCCATAGGGACATGGAAAAGCTAAGACGGAATGTCCGTCTTGCTACAATCTATGGTCGTTTTGCAAACAGGGTTCAATGCCAGTTTGAAGTCTTTTTATCCTTTGCCTATAAACCCTGTCTAATCTTTCCTCCTTTTACTACTCGACTATCCAAATTGCGTTAAAAAAATTTTTTATCTTGAGTAGAGCCGAAAACAAAAAGTTAACCGTCCTCCTCAAAATGGAAAAGGGAATGGAGAAATCTCCATTCCCT
>NZ_CBDTOK010000018.1:0-8631 GCF_965361945.1 Zongyangia sp.
GGAACAGATGTCAAAGCTAAGGCCAATGTCATTATTACCTCTAACACTCCCATTCCCACCGAGCTGAGCAATTTGGAGCTCTCCAATGGCACCCTGGATCCTGCCTTTGACAAGGCTACCCTGAACTACACCGCCACTGTGGCAAACTCCGTCTCCTCTGTCAAGGTCATGCCCACCTACACCGGCGACACCGCTGTCACCGTCAACGGCAAGGACGTCGCTTCCGGCGCTTACTCCGAAGACATCGCCCTGGAGGTTGGCACCAATACCATCACCGTGGTAGCAGGAGATAAGACCTACACCATCACCGTTACGAGAGAAGAGGAAGAACAGCCTCCTGTAGGCGAGAAACCTCTCCTGGATGGCCTGGAGCTGTCTGAAGGAACCCTTACTCCCGCCTTTGACAAGGACACCTTCTCTTACACCGCTGCCGTAGGAAACGAGGTAGAGGGTGTGCAGGTGAAAGCCTTCTTTGCCGATGGCATTACAGCCATGCTGGGAGAAGAGGCGCTGGAGAGCGGCGTCTACTCTGAAGAAATCCCGCTGCAGGTAGGAGAAAACGAGATTGTAGTTACGCTGCGCCTAGAAGGTGAAGAGAGCGAATATGTGATTATAGTGACACGGGAAGAGGAAGCGGTGACAGAGCCAGAACCCACACCTGGCACCGATAAGCCCAGCATTCCTGGCTCTGACGAAGATCAAGCAGGCGGCGGGGACTGGGATTGGCCGGAAGGCAGTGGAAATGATTCCACCGGCGGCACTGGTTCCGGAGAGAAAGAGAACCCCGCTTCCGGAGACAGCAGCATGGTAGCTGGAGCGCTGGCAGTCCTGGCCCTGAGCGCAGGCGCTGCGGTAGTTCTCTCCCGCAAGAGAAAATAAAACCCGTATATCCTTTGCTTCAAGGCGGATGACATGTAGTCGTCCGCCTTTTCTATCTTAAAAGTTTTTATCGGATAAGTATTCACCTGGGGATTTTCTTCCCCTAAAGAGGATAAAAGCTCTTCTTTCATAGGGAAATATACTCTCGGCTGCTTTAAATAATAAAAATTTCTTCAAAATAAAAATGAAATTTTTTGGGTAAGAAAATTCATTTCTGTTTTCTCTGGCAGTACAATTTTTCTGAAAACACCCTTATAAGAAATACATTTTCCCGCTTTCCTTAGATATTTTTCCTAAATCTTAGGAATTTGCCACACTTCTTTAAACAGTTAGCAGATTAAAAATTTTGTAATGACTTGTCCCATGCAGAATGCTATAATAATGCACAGCAATGGTGCTGCATTGATTGGCTTTGTAGCACCATTTTTTGGTGTAGTCGGAAGATACCCGGCTGTCACTGCGCCAATTTCGGCGGGGGATATTTCATTTAACCGCGAGGAAAGGAATGAAGTAGAGAGTATGAAAAAATTTCTGAAAAGGGCAATTGTCCTTCTGATGGCAGTTGCAATGGTATTCTCAGTCACCGGATGCTCCAGCAGCGGCGGCGACACAAGCGGCGGCAGCCAGGCTGCTACCACCGATCCCAACCAGCTGGTCATTGCCCGTCCCGAGGATTCTGACAACCTGGATCCTGTCACCCAGGACGGCAACGTCAATATCTGGCTGTTCGGCCTGACCATGGAAGGCCTTGTCCGGGCCAGCGACGACGGCAAGAGCATTGAGCCCTGGCTGGCGGAAAGCTGGGACATCAACCCTGAAGGCACCCAGTACACCTTCCATCTGAAACCCGGCGTTAAATTCGCCAACGGCACTGAAGTCACCACCGAGGACTGGATCTGGTCCATTGAGCGGGCCCGGGACACCGAGTCCTCTGCTTGGGCTTTTGCCATGGAAGCCATCGAGTCGGTGGAAGCTCCCGATGAGAACACCCTGGTGATCACTCTGACCGAGCCCTGGGCTCCCATCCTGGCTGACCTTGCCATGTTCAACGCTTCCGTCCAGTCCAAAGCCTATTATGAAGAGGTGGGCGAGGAAGCTTACACCCAGGCTCCGATGGGAACCGGCCCCTTCTATTTCGCCGAGTGGCAGAAGGGCGAATATGTCCTCTTAGAGAAAAACACCAACTACTGGAATCCCGACGAACCCAAACTGGACAGTGTAAAATTCACCGTCGTCCCTGACGATAACTCCCGCGTCATGCAGCTGCAGGCTGGCCAGGTGGACGCCATTACCTTCGTCCCCTGGAACCGGATGGAAGAATTGGATGCTGACCCCGACATCGTCGCTGTCGGCCTGCCTTCCACCGAGGTCCGCAACATGATCTTTAACAACACCATCGAGCCCCTTAACGACGCCCGCGTCCGCCGCGCCCTGGCCATGGCCACCGACCGGCAGGAGCTGATGGATGTGGCCCTTTACGGCTACGGTGAGCTCGCTACCTCCTTCATGTCCGTCAACGGCATGTATTGGAATGAAAACGTGGACTATCCTGAGTATGATCCCGAAGGCGCCAAAGAGCTTCTGACCGAGGCTGGCTATGGCGACGGCTTTGAAATCACCCTGGCCCTGGATTCCGGCAACACCATCCACGCCACCATGGGTACCCTGCTCAAGGAGCAGTGGGCTGAGGTTGGCATCACCCTGAACCTGGAAACCCTGGAAAAGGGCACCATCAACGAGCGGATGAACAACCTGACCCTGGATCTGCAGATCCGGCCCTGGACCAACGATATGGCCGATCCTTCCCAGCAGGCGGATTACAGCTGCATCTATGACAACGCCATGTGCCTGATGAGCGGCTGGCAGAATGATGAGGTGGAGGCTGTGGTCAACGAGGCCAAAACCGAGCTTGACCCCGAAAAACGCCAGGAGCTCTATTATGAGATCCAGCAGATGATGGCCGACGAGCTGCCCTTCTTTAGCATGTTCTATATTCCCTACCCTGTTGCCTACCGCAGCAATGTAGAGAACTTTATCCAGACTCCTCTGGGCGCTTACCGCTTCCAGGAGACCACCAAATAAACCCAAACAACGCAATTTGAATCGGAGGGGGAGGGGACTTTCCCCTTTCCCTCCGTTTTTCAGCGGCAAAGGGGCTTTCCCACCAAAAGGGCGGGAAGCCCCTACCGCTATTTTCATTGAGGACAGGTGAATGCTATGCAGCAACTCAATTATGCAATAAAGCGCCTGTTGCAGATGATCCCCGTTCTGCTGTGCGTCACCATCTTGGTATTTGTAATGATGCGCCTGATCCCCGGCAATCCTGCGCAGATTATGCTGGGTGAAAAGGCTACCCCCGAGATGGTCGCCGCCAAGGAAGTGGAAATGGGGCTGGACAAGCCTTACATCGTGCAATACGGCATCTTTTTGCGGGATCTGGTCACCGGTAACCTGGGGGAATCTATCCAGTATTCCATCCCCGTCAGCGACCTGCTGGGAAGCCGGATGATCGTGACCGTTTCCCTGGCGCTGATGACCGCCCTGTTTGTCGTCCTCATCAGCTTCCCGCTGGGCTACTACTGCGGACGGCATAAAAACGGCATAGGGGACAATATCATCCGCGTCCTTTCCCTGGTGGCCCTCTCCATGCCCCAGTTCTGGATCGGCATATTGCTGCTGCTCCTCTTTGGGCTGCAGCTGGGCTGGGTGCCTATCTCCGGATGGGGCGTCACCTTCTTAGACCATGTGCGCTGTCTCATCCTGCCGTCCATCACCGGCGCGCTGGGGGTCTGCACCCTGATGATTAAAAATCTCCGTGGGAATGTGGCCAATGTAATGGGAATGGACTTCGTAGACTTTGCCCGCAGCAAGGGTATCTCTGAAGGCCGGGTCCGCTCCCGCCACATTGTCAAAAACGCCTTGATCTCTACGGTGACCCTGCTGGCCCTGCGGATCGTCAACCTGTTGGGCTATACTGTGGTTATCGAGACGGTCTTCGGCCTGCCCGGTGTCGGCGCGCTGCTGGTAGAGGCCATCTTCCGCCGGGACTACGCTGTGGTTCAATCGGTGGTGGTGATCTTCGCCGCGCTGGTGCTCATTGTAAACTTGATCACCGATATTTCCTACTCGCTCTTGGATCCGCGGGTAGAACTAGAATAGGAGGGCGCAAGGATGACGCAATATAACCTGGCCCCTCAAAGGCTCACTTTACATCGCTTTAAGAAAGGAGGGGATGGGCATGGCAAAGCTTGAGGGAATGGACGAACAGCGGAAGGTGGTCAACGCCGCCCAGGAGGGCGGTGCCCTGATCGCCCGCAAAAAGGCTCCCTGGTGGCGCCGGAGCATGACGCTCAACATCGGCCTGCTGATCATCCTGGTGGTGGTGATCTTTGCCCTTTTTCCCCAGTTTTTAACTTCCTATGACCCTAACGCTTCCGATACCACCGCTATGCTCCAGCCCCCTTCGGCGGAGCATCTCTTCGGCACTGACAACTACGGGCGTGATGTGTTCGCCCGTGTGGTATGGGGCACCCGCATTGACCTAACCATCGGCGTTCTGGCCATGATCGTCCCCTTTATCACCGGCAGTATCATCGGCCTCATCGCCGGCTACTATGGCGGATGGCTGGACAGTGTCCTGATGCGCATTCTGGACGTGGTTATGGCTTTCCCCTTCATCATCTTGGTCATTGCCATCGTCAGCATTATGGGGCCGAGTATGAACAACCTTTACATCGCCATCTGGCTGGTGGGCTGGCGCGACTACGCCAGGCTGGTCCGAAGTGAGGTCATGGTGGTCAAACATAGTGAATACGTCCAAGCTGCCCGTCTTCTTGGATATTCCGATCTGCGTATTCTGATCCGGCATATTTTGCCTAACGTATTTTCCTCCGCTATCGCTTTTGCGTCTTCTGACGTTGTTATGTGTATGCTCACCGGTGCTTCCCTGTCCTTCCTTGGATTAGGCGTGCAGCCCCCGACACCGGAATGGGGCGCGCTCATCGCAGATGGACGTCCGTTTATCTCCCAGGCATGGTGGATCTGCGCCTGCCCCGGTTTCGCACTCATCTTTGCCGGCACCGGCTTCAGCCTGTTTGGCGACGGCTTAGCCGACTTGCTGCGCACCAAAAACCGTTAAGAAAGGGGGAGCTCGGACCATGGCCGATATCCTGGAGGTTAAAAATTTAAAAACATATTTTATTACCAAAGAAATGACTGTCAAAGCGGTGGATAATGTCAGCTTTACCATCCGCCAAGGGGAAACCTTCGCCCTAGTTGGGGAGTCAGGCTGCGGGAAAAGCGCCACCTGCCGTTCTATCCTCCGGCTGATCCATAAGCCGGGCAAGATTGTGGACGGGCATATCCTCTACAAAGGAAAGGAGCTAACTGCCCTCTCCCAGAAGGAAATGCGCCAGATCCGCGGCAAGGAAATCGCTATGATCTTTCAGGAGCCGATGACCGCTTTGAATCCCGTGCTCACCATTGGTGAGCAGATATTCGAGGCTTTCGGTGACCAGAAGATGTCAAAAAAAGAAAAGACAGAACGGGCCATTGAACTACTTCATATGGTGGGAATTCCACGTCCGGAAACCCGCATTAAGGAATATCCCCATCAATTTAGCGGCGGCATGCGCCAGAGGGCGATGATTGCCATTGCCCTGGCTGCGAAGCCCCAGCTTTTGTTGGCTGACGAGCCTACCACCGCTCTGGACGTGACGATTCAAGACCAGATCATCAATCTTCTCAATGATTTAAAGGCCAAATTAGGGATGAGTATCCTGCTTATCACCCATGACCTGGGAGTCGTTGCCCAGATGTGCAACCGGGTTGCCGTCATGTATGCCGGCCACGTGGTAGAAATTGCCGATACCCTCACCCTCTTTTCTTCTCCGCGGCACCCATATACCTATGGGCTGCTCTCCTCCCTACCCACCGGGCACGAGAAGGAGCGGCTGATTCCCATTCCCGGTTCTCCTCCCGACTTGGCCAACCCGCCCCAAGGCTGTCCCTTCGCGCCCCGGTGCCGTTTTGCTGAGGACCGCTGCCGGGAAGAGCTGCCTGCTCTCAGCGAGATCTCACCGGATCATTTAACACGGTGTCACTTCCCTGAAAAGCTTTCTGAAGTCAAATCCTTTGTGGAAGGAGGCAGATGACCGTCCATGGAAAATAGTACAGCACAGCCGTTATTAACGGTCACCAATTTAAAGAAGTACTTCCGGCTCAAACGGCCGATTTTAGACGCTATTGCTCGAAAGCCTATCCAGACCCTCAAAGCGGTAGATGACGTTAGTTTTTCCATCGCGAAAGGTGAAACTCTGGGATTGGTAGGGGAATCGGGCTGCGGCAAGTCTACCCTGGCTCGGACTATTATGCGCCTGTATGATCCTGACGCTGGTAAGGTTGTCCTCAATGGGATTGAAATCAGTTCCCTCAAAGGAAAAGAGCTTCGCGAAAAGCGCCGCAGTTTCCAAATGGTCTTCCAAGATCCTTACTCCTCCCTCAACCCTCGGATGACTGTCCGGGATACGCTGGGCGAAGCTCTGAAGGTTCATAAAGTCTGCCCTCCGGAACAACGGGAACAGAGGATCCTCAAATTGCTGGAAATGGTAGGAATGAACGCAGATACAGCGGACCGGTATCCCGGTGAATTTTCTGGTGGACAGCGGCAGAGAATTGGCATTGCCAGGGCTTTGGCGTTGGATCCCGCTTTTATCATTGCCGACGAACCGGTTTCGGCTCTGGACGTCTCTATCCAGGCACAGATTATCAACCTGCTCATGGATCTGCAAAAGGATCTGGAGTTGACGATGCTCTTTATTTCCCATGACCTGAGGGTTGTCCGGTTGATTACCCATCGTGTGGCGGTTATGTATCTTGGCAAAATTATTGAGTTGGCTCCCACAGAAGAGCTCTATGAACGTCCTTATCACCCATACACAGAGGTTTTGCTCAAAGCCGCGCCTGTGTTGGATCCTACCCACCGTTCCCGGGAGTACAGTATCGAAGGAGAGCCTCCCAGCCCCATCCAGCTGCCTACCGGCTGCCGGTTCCATCCTCGTTGTCCAAGAGCTACAGAGGAATGCAAAAAGATACAACCTGATTTCGCCGAGGTTTGTCCCGGTCATTGGGTGGCTTGCCATCATCCCATCCAGCCGGTATAAAACATCTGCTACAAAAATGCGCGTCCGGGTGTGGCTGCCGCCCGCCCGGCACCTTTTGTCATAATACTACTGTTAAAGGAGATTTTGCGTCATGTCTGAAGAACTGAAAGTTGGAACCCTTTCCGCCAAAGCTGGCGAGAAGGTACAGGGATACCTGGAAGTTCCTGGTACTCCTGTAAAAATGCCTATCACTCTGATTTGCGGCACTAAACCAGGAAAAACCGTTGTTATCACTGGCGGTACCCATGGCGGTGAGTATCCTGGCGTTGAGACTTCCATCCGGGTTGCCGCTTCCCTTACCCCGGATCAGGTAGCTGGCCGTGTGGCTATCGTTCATCCAGTCAATACCCCCGCTTTCTTTGCGAAAATGCAATATGTAGGCCCCTACGATGGCAAAAACCTCAACCGTGAGTATCCGGGTAAAGCTACCGGGACTGTAACCCAGCGGATCGCCTATACCATCTCCAGCCAATTGTTCGCCCAGGCAGATTTCTATATGGATCTTCACGGCGGCGATATCCATGAATCCCTGACTCCTTTTGTTATCTATTCGGAGCTGGGTTCGGAAGAGCAAAACAATATCGCCAAAGAAGCCGCTTCTATGCTGGGCGTCAAATACGTAGTAGGTTCTGTTTCTGACAACGGTACCTTTGGCTGCGCCGCAACCATGGGTGTTCCCGGCTTCCTGGCAGAGATTGGCCAGTGCGGTCTGTGGAGCGAGGAAGAGGTTCAGACCTATGTGAAAGGCGTTTACAATGTCCTCAAGCATCTGGGCGTCCTGGAAGGCGGCGCCGAAAAGCTCTGCGACGTAGTATATCTGCATCGGATGGCTGGCCTAGATGCTGAACAGACTGGCTGCTGGTATCCCTGTGTCAAAATTGGCGATAAGGTAACCAAAGGCCAGAAGGTCGGCGAAATCCGGGACTGCTTTGCCAATGTACTGGGTGAGTATTTTGCTCCTCAGGACGGCGTGATGCTTTATGTCATCAGCTCTCTGGCTATTAACGCCGGCGATCCCATTATCGCTTTGGGCTAAAATTTAAAACGTTCCTACTATAAAAGGGCTGGGAATCATATGATTCCCAGCCCTTTTATCAGCTTATTCGGTTAGCTTCGATTTCCCGGAGGCGGGCGAAATCCCCTACAAAGCAAAAGGCCCGGAGGGCGAAATGGCTCCAGGCCCTTGCCTGGTGACATGCTCGGTCACCTTAGATCGGGAAGCTCACGATCCTAGGCCCCGCAAAAGGTTGATAGCGACAGCGAGCCGTCGCGAGGGCGCTTTTGGCCGAGCAGGCGAGCCGAGCGAGCCCTTTTGCGGAGAAGGAGGAATGACGGAGTGGTATGAGAAAAGCCCGGTCTATGACCGGGCTTTTGGATGGAGCGCAATCCGTTCCCACGTAGGCGGAACGGTTAAAATTGATATTTTCTCAGTGTAAAAAATTGCCGCCACGCAGCGGCGGGCCCAAACCGCAGCCCAGCGCAAAGCGGTTGCGGTTTGGAAGCGAGGAGCAGCAGAATGAGCGCGCGATGAACTTTGCAATGAAATGAAAAAGCTCGTCGCAAGCGATATGTCGCTTGCGACGAGCTGGTG
>NZ_CBDTOK010000019.1:0-9169 GCF_965361945.1 Zongyangia sp.
CAATATATTTCCCAAATCTTTTTTCGCTATCTCAGCTCTTTTCCGGCCTCCCGGCCCTCTCTCCGAGACAGCTTGTTTATTTTAGCATAGCTTGTTTCGGTAGTCAATACCTTTTTGGCCAAAAATTTGATCTTTTTTTCAAAATCTTATCTTTCTCTCGATTCTTCCTTATTTTTCTCCACTTTTTATCCCATGATTGCATATCTCTTGCTTCTCGTCAAGGATTTTCTCTCTTGTAATCAGGCAAGTGAATGGTTATAATTGAACTAATCCCTATATAATATTAGTAGATTGCCACAAGACGGAGGAAATTATGCCAATCAATATTCCTGACGGATTGCCCGCGCAGGCCGTACTAGAAAGTGAAAATATCTTTGTCATCAATGAGCATCGCGCTACTCATCAGGATATTCGGCCGCTACGCATCGTGATCCTTAATCTGATGCCTAAAAAAATTGAAACAGAAACGCAGCTTCTGCGGCTACTGAGCAATTCCCCGATCCAGGTGGATATTGAGCTCCTGCTCACTGCTTCCCATGTTTCTAAGAATACCCCCAGCGAGCATCTGCTCAAATTCTATAAAACCTTTGACGACATCAAGGATGAGCGCTTTGACGGTATGATTATCACCGGCGCGCCGGTAGAGCAGATGGATTTTGAAGAGGTAGATTATTGGCCGGAACTTTGCCAGATTATGGCTTGGAGTAAAACCAATGTTTATTCTACCTCCCATATCTGCTGGGGTGCCCAGGCTGGACTTTACTATCATTATGGTATTCCCAAGCATCCCCTCCCCCATAAGATGTTTGGTATCTTTCCCCACACTACCTTGGTGCCTGACCACCCTCTGCTCCGAGGATTTGATGAGCGGTTTATGGCGCCTCATTCCCGCCACACCACCATTCTGAGGGAAGATATTGAAAAGCATTCTAAGCTGGAGATTCTAGCGGAGTCGGAAGAGGCTGGTATTTATATAGTAGGAAAGAAAAACGGACGTCAGTTTTTTGTCACCGGACATTCTGAATACGACCGGGACACCTTGGCTACCGAGTATTTCCGGGATGTGAATCTGGGGTTGCCGATCCAGGTACCGAAATATTATTTCCCTGGCGATGACCCCCAAAAAACGCCGTTACATATCTGGCGCGGACATGCCAACCTTCTTTTTTCCAACTGGCTCAACTATTTTGTCTATCAAAGCACTCCCTTTGACCTTTCAAAAATTGAAAAAGAGATATAATCCGCAGGAATTTCTATAGGCAGAGGGCAATTCCCCTCTGCTTTTTATATCTATTCTAAATGAGGTGATCATGATGGAGCCGTTGCAACACGCTTTTGGGCCTGTCCCCTCCCGGCGGTTGGGAAATTCTTTGGGACTGAGCCCCATTCCGCCTAAAACCTGCAACTATTCCTGTACCTACTGCCAGCTGGGACGTACCAATCATATGACCGGCAATCGCCAGGCGTTTTATCCGGTGGAAGAAATCATCAGAGAATTCGAACTGTATCTTAAGGATGCGGATAAATTTGACGTCGTTACCATTGTCGGGGAGGGAGAACCTACCCTTTACGCTGGGCTGGGGGAATTAATCGATCAGGTAAAACAGCGCACAGATAAGCCGGTGGCCGTCATCACCAACGGCGCTCTGCTCTGGGACCCCCAGGTGCGGAAAGAGCTGGCGCAATGTGACATTGTCCTCCCCTCTCTGGATGCTTGGGATGAAGAAACCTTCCGGGCCGTCGACCGTCCCTTGGGATCCCTGGACTTTCAGAAAATCCAGCAGGGCCTTGTGGATTTCTCCCATGAGTATACCGGACAACTCTGGGTGGAAATTATGCTCTGCGGAGGCGTTAACGACAGTCAGGATTCTATTGATCACTTTGCCCAGATCCTTCAAAAGATCCGCTATGACCGGGTGTATATCAACACCCCAGTCCGTCCCCCGGCTGAACCGGATGTTCGGGTCGCTTCTCCAGACTCCATTCAATACGCAGTGGAAAAGCTGGGTGCCATCTCCATTGATATGCTCAGCGCCGGGTCCTTCTTCAGCGAGATCCCAGATGATTATGAGGCCATCCTTTCTATTATTGCCCGGCACCCTATGAACCAGTTTGAGGTGGCAAGTTTTCTGGAAAGCCGCTGTGTCTCCAACAAGAACAGTATCCTCGACAAGCTGCGGCATGATTCTCGTGTGGAATGTGTCGATTATAAAGGAATTCTTTCTTTCCGACGCAAATAGGCTTACTAATTGTATAAATTATATCAAATAATACTAAAAGGATGGTAAATGTGGAAGATTCTATCAAAAAAGTAGCGGCAATCCACGATTTATCGGGATTTGGAAGGGCGTCTCTCTGTTCGATCATCCCCACCCTATCCACAATGGGCGTACAGGTCTGTCCCCTGCCCACAGCGATCCTCTCCAATCATACCGGCGGCTTCGACCACTACAGCTTTGTGGATCTCACCGATTCTATGGAGGAATATATCGATCACTGGAAGCGGCTGGGACTTCATTTCGATTGTGTCTACTCCGGATTTCTGGGCTCCACCCGGCAGATCCATATTGTGGCCGATTTCATAGACTATTTCGGTACTCCGGATAATTTGGTGGTGGTAGATCCTGTCATGGGGGATAACGGCTCCCTTTACAGCTCCATGACCGAAGAGATCATTCCCCAGATGAAAGGGCTGATTGCCAAGGCGGATATCATTACCCCTAACTTCACCGAAGCCGCCTTTTTATTGGGAGAATCCTGCAAAGACAGGATCAGCGATGAAGAAATCAAGCAGTGGTTGCTCCGTCTCAGCGAGATGGGGCCGGATGTTGTCATCATCACCAGTGCTCCGGAGGAACAGTCTTCCGGCAACACCAATGTAGTGGCCTATGACAGAAGAAATCACGCCTTTTGGAAGGTGGGATGCCGGTACATTCCCGCCTCCTATCCCGGCACTGGAGATACCTTCGCCAGTGTTGTTATCGGGAGCCTCCTGCAGGGAGACAGTCTGCCCGTCGCCATTGACCGGGCTGTTCAGTTTATCTCCCAGTGCATCAAAGCGAGCTATGGTTTTGATTATCCCAAACGCAACGGTGTTCTTCTGGAAAAGGAGCTAGGTATTCTAAAGATGCCGGTGCTCATCAGCGGGTATGAGATGCTGTAATCATCCATTCCACAATACAAATCTAAAAAGGGACAGGGAGTGCCTTCAGGCACTCCCTGTCCCTTTTATCCTGTATAGGTTTTCGTCTTTACATTATATTTCCCGGAAGTGTCCTGATCTTCCTGTCAAAATCGGCAATTTTGGTCCTTCCCAAGAGGGTGGCCCGCATCACTGATTTTTTTCCATATTTCTCCCGCACATGATCGATGCTTTTTTCCAGCCTTTCGGTCTTTTCCTGTGCGTAAGGGTCCTGTCCCAAACAAGTTTGCCCGCAAAATATGTCATCCGTTAGCTTACAAGCCCGGACGCCCACGGCACGGATGTCCCGGTTCCATCTGTAATGTTCCTCAATGAGCCGGGTGGCCGTCTTGGAAAATTCCGCCACTGTACGCTCTGGTGTAAAGAAGTGGCCGCTGTATTCCCATACCTGTAAACTCGTGTCCTTTACATGGGCCGTTACCACCGAGGCCTTGCACTGATGCCTGCGCAATTCCCTGCACACCTCCTCACTGAGGGCCAATACTACCTTTTTTACTTCCTCCATATTTTCCAGGTTAGCGGTGCAGGTGGTACTGCGTCCGATGCTTTTAATCGGCGGTTCATATCCTACAGGAGTGACAGGGCTTCGGTCCTCCCCCCTGGCGTATAGCCAAAGCAGCTCCCCATTTTTTCCCAAAAGTCGTTTCATATAACTGCAATCCGCCGCTGCTATATCCCCGATACAGGAAATCCCCACACTCTGTAGACGTTTGTCCGTATGATGGCCCACTCCCAGCAGATCGGCGGCCGGAAGGCCCCATATTTTTTGGCGGAAGTCCTCCCGGGAGATGACGGTAACCGCATCCGGCTTTTTTAAGTCACTTCCCAATTTGGCAAAAATTTTATTGAAGCTGACCCCCACCGAAATGCACAGTCCCGTTTCTTTCTTTACCGTATCTTTGATCTGATAAGCGATTTCCTCCCCGCCTCCAAAAAGCCGCTGGCTTCCTGTTATATCCAACCAGCATTCGTCAATGCCAAAAGGCTGCACCAAATCGGTATAACGGCTGTAGATTTCCTGTACCATTTTGGAATAGCGCAGGTATTCCCTGGGATGGGGCGGTACAATCACCAATTCCGGACATTTGCGGCGGGCTTGCCACACCGGTTCTCCGGTGCAGATGTCAAACTGTTTGGCTAGTTCGTTTTTTGCTAGTACAATGCCATGACGCTCGTCCTCCCTGCCACAGACCGCCATAGGAACCTGCCGTAAAGATTCATTTTGCGCGCATTCTACCGAGGCATAGAAATTGTTCAGATCACAGTGAAGAATGACCCGTTCCATAAGATCACCTCGAAAAAACATTCGTTTTCTTTATTATATATCTGAACGCATGTTCTTGTAAAGTCCCTTTCCTAAAAAATAAAATCTATTTCTAACAATAGATTCTTTAAAGCCTTCCGATGTCATATATCGGGAGGCCTTTTTTCATCAGAGCCAAAACAACTTTTTACTACATACTAAATTAATAACATGTCAATGACCTGGAAAAATCCTTAGATTTTTATTGCAACAAATTGGGAATGCGAAAAGCATTTAATTTTAAAAATGACGATGGTTCAATCTGGATTCAATACCTTGAGGCCGCCCACGAGCAGTTTATCGAGTTATTCCCATCCAAGAATATTTCGCAACAACCCGGCCAGAGTTTTTTCCATATTTCTCTTCAAGTGGATGATCTGGATGCGGTACTGGCTGAACTGAAAACCCGCGGTGTGCTGTGCTATAACGGTCCAGAAGGCGCTCTTGCCAAAGATAAGCCACTTGATACCGCTTTTGTCGCCTGTTGTAACTCAAAATGCGCTTGGCTCCAGGATCCCGATGGAAACTTTATCGAATTTATGGAGCTAACCGATAGGAGTGTTCACCGTCATTTTAAGGACAACGATTAAAAAACTCTTCCTTTAAGGGTTTTCCCCAGATATTAAATTTTATCACCTACAGTAAAGGCCGTTGGCTATAGCCAACGGCCTTTACTGTAATTTACACCTTATAAACAATATTTTCACATAGTAACTTCTTCTATTTTTAAGACTGTTTTAATTGCTCTGAGAAGAAAGTGAGGGTTGCGCTTCAAATGTCAACGATAGCTGAAGTATTTGATTATTTCGAATAATTTCGACTTTTACAGTATCGCCTGCACTGTGAGGCTTCTTAACAGCAGAGAGCTCTTGCATTGAGGTTATATTTGTCCCATCCATTTTGACAATCACATCACCACTTTGTAATCCTGCTGTTTCAGCTGCGCTACCTTTATCGGCCGAATATACATATACCCCTCCACGCAGCCCATTTTGCTGAGCAAAGGCTTGTGGAAGGGTTGCTGCTGTGATGCCAATACATGCCTTATTGGTCACACTTTTATTAGTCATAAGATCCTTGGCAACCGAAAAGGCATCATTGATGGGAATTGCAAATCCGAGTCCTTCCACAGGATTCGTGGCATAACTGGAATATTTAGCGGAAACCACCCCAATTACTTCGCCATACTCATTTAAAAGAGGGCCACCGGAATTTCCCGCATTAATAGAAGTATCCACTTGAATCATTTGGTAGGGAACTCCCGAAATATTGATCGTACGATTTGCACAGGAGATAATTCCGCTGCTCATTGAAAAGGTAAGTTCTCCCAATGGATTTCCAATGACAAGCGCAAAATCTCCTACGTTCACTCCAGAGGAATCACCTATTGTAACCGCAGATAAACCGTTCGCGTTGATCTTTAATACTGCAATATCGTAATCTGTATCACTGCCTACAACTGTAGCATCATAAGTAGAACCAGAATAAAGGGTGACCTTAATATTGTTTGTTCCATCAACTACATGTGCATTTGTCATGATGTAACCATCATTGGTGATAATAAAGCCAGAACCAGAGGAAGCATATGGAACCGACTGGCCGAAATAGTTTGTAGTAGCTCCGGAACAGTTGATAGATACCACACTGTTGACATTTGCCGCATAGACTTCAGCCGTTGACATCTTCATTGAGCTGTCAACTGCTTTTACGGATACCTGCTGCACGGTACGGCTACTCAGATTAACCTGCGCTGCGGTTCCTGGAATTTTTCCAGCTCCATATAATATTCCCGCACCTAGAATTGCTCCAGCCAAAATATAGCACATAGCGATTTTCATCTCTTTAAATCCAGGCTTCCTTTGGGCTACTTTACCATCTATCCCGCCTTCGGAGGATACCACAGGAATTGCGGGTATTTCTCTCCAATGGGTTAAAGAGGCGTTTTTTCCATCTTGTTCAGGTGCAGTACCCTTGAAATTTTTAAAACGTTCATTCCATTTGTAATCGTTGCCTAACATCTAAAAACACTCCTTATAATAATTTGAGGAAGTGGAGTGTCCAGCATTCCACTTCTGTTTATAAAGTTAGCTGCTTCAGATGATAGCATCATGAAAAAGAAATGAGTTTTTTCTCATTTTTCAACCACAATTATAACAAAATAAAGAATGCCTGCTCAGTCAAGATCTCTTAAAAGGAATAGAAATCGTCACTTGTGTTCCTTTTCCATATACCGAGCATCTTACCAATATGAGCCGTGATGTAAATTCGGTTCTCGCCATGAACGGTGATTCCTATTGTTACAATCGTCAGCACACTGCCGGTGTTTTGATTCGCAATGGTATCCTTTACCGGGCAGAACCTACCAATTCAGATGTCTGTATCTTATATAAAAATGGGGAAATGAAGACATATTCCCCCGATCAATTTAATCTCCAGCAGGTCATGAAAGACGGCGCTTACCAATCCTGGACCTTTGGACCCAATCTGCTAGACAATCAAGGAAAAGCTTTAAGTCTCTTCAATACCTGGAGCTACATTCGCGAATCACATCCAAGAAGTGCAATTGGCTATTATGAGCCCGGACATTATTGCTTTGTGGTAGTTGACGGCCGTCAAACGGGTTATTCTAGAGGAATGACGCTGCCAGAGCTAGCGCAGATTTTTGAAAGTCTAGGCTGTTCAGCTGCCTACAATCTAGACGGTGGGCACTCTACCTTCATGACCATGGGAGATCAGGTAGTAAATCATCCATACAGTTCCAAACATCAAATTGTAGACTGCCTGTATTTTGGAGAGGTGCAGTAAAATGACAAAAATTTTTAGAATTATCCCACACACGCTTATTGTGCTTGCTTTAATCTTTATCGTGATTGAAGTTCTGGATTGGTACAACCCATATATGAACTTTTTAGGACTGAGTATTTCCACCGTTTTGATGATTGCCTTTTGCTTGCTTTCTTTAGTACAATCTGCCCGTATGATCTTTTGCGAACAAAAATTGTCGGAAGTCCAGTATAAAAAAGTAAAGATGGATAAAAGGAACCGGGCAGGGTCAAAAAAAGCGTAACCAGAAACGCAATATCAGCTGAAAGCGGCTCAGCGGGATATTGTGTAGCCGATAATCTTTGAAAGGCCAGGGAAATCCCCTGGCCTTTTATTCATACAGAAAAGTTTTAAATAATGCCTTTCCAAAAGATAACATTTTTATAAACTGGAAAAACGAATGCTGGTTTATAAACTGTTTAACGTTGATTTATTCGATTTTTAACCCTGTGGAATACGCTAAATTCATAAATTGAAAGAAAACGGAGATGTTTCATATGGAGGATTTTTATAAACCTTCACATTTGTCCGGGCTTACTTCCGAACAAGTTCAGACCAAGAAAGAAAATGGGAAGCAGAATATCCAGCCGGAAAAGGTCACAAAGTCGACAAACCAAATTTTGAAGGATAATATCTGCACCCTGTTTAATTTATTTAATGTGATGATCGCCATTGCTCTGGCTCTCGTGGGAGCATGGTCCAACCTGCTCTTTATCCTGATCATCGCCCTGAATACGCTGATCGGCATTGTGCAGGAGCTTCATGCCAAGAAATTGGTGGAGAAACTTTCACTTTTATCGGCGCCCACAGCGAAGGTTATCCGCGATGGGAAGGCCTCTGAAATCCCTGTGCAGGAGCTGGTGGAAGAAGACGTCGTTGCATTAGAATCTGGAAAGCAAGTCTGCTCCGACTCGGTTATTCTAGCGGGGGAGGTAGAAGTAAACGAATCCCTTTTGACCGGAGAGTCCGACCCCGTACCAAAGTCTGTCGGCGATCACCTTCTTTCCGGCAGCTTCATCATCAGCGGTAAATGCAAAACTTGTGTGGAGCATGTAGGAGCGGAGAATTACGCAGCTAAAATTGCCTGTGAAGCCAAAAGACTGCGTGGCGTTCATTCTGAGCTGCTTTCTTCGATGCGAAAGGTCACCCGGTTTACCGGTTTTCTGATCCCGCCGTTGGGGATACTGCTCTTTTTGGAGGCTTTTTTCCTGCGGGGCGATATGCTAAACCATGCTGTCGTTACCACTGCCGCTGGATTACTTGGCATGCTTCCAAAAGGCTTAGTCCTTCTCATTAGTATCAGCCTGGCAGTGGGCATCATTTCCCTCGGAATAATGGCCGGATGATTGTCCTTGATGTAGTACTGAGGGAGTTCTCCATTGTTCTTCTTGACCTTGCCTTCAATGAAATCTGCCGTGTAGGTTTTCTGCAGCAGGACGTCACCCATGTACTTCTCGTTCTGTAGGATGCGTTGGATGGCTTCCGTGCTCCAGTTTTGATTGCCGGTGGCGGTTGGAACACCCATGCTCTCCAATGTTTTCTTTATGGTACGCAGGCTATCGCCATTTAAGTAATTCTGAGCGATCAGCCGGATGATCTTCGCTTCTTCAGGCACGATTTCCGGCTCACCATCCGGCCCTTTGCGATAGCCCAAGAAGTTCTTATATCGGAAACTGAACCGGCCCTGCCGGTAGCCCATGCGTATACCCTTGGTCACGTTGCCGCTGATGGATTCGCTCTCGGCCTGGGCGAAAGAACTCAGGCAGGTGAGGATCATCTCGCTGTTCATATTCGAGGTGTCAATGTTTTCTTTCTCAAAGATGACCGGAATGCCCCAGCTT
>NZ_CBDTOK010000020.1:0-6707 GCF_965361945.1 Zongyangia sp.
GCAGTCGCCCGCCAAGTATTTTCGGCACAGATGAGCTTAACTACTGTGTTCGGGATGGGAACAGGTGGGACCTCATCGCTATAAGCACCGGCAAAGACAAAGGGCAATCTCTGTTTAAGACGCCTCTGCGGATCATTATACTACCACATCTCCAAAAACTTGTCAAGTCAGTTTAGAAGATTCCTTCCCTCTCAAAGACACGGAGGGATTTCAAGCATCATACCGCCTTTCACCCTAGGAGTTTTCTCATCTATCCTTTCTTTGGTCATGATCGGCTAGGCTGTCCAATACAATTAAAATAGGATCATGAGCTTTTGAGTGCTAACCTCCTATGGGCCTTTTGGGAAAAAATGCCCGCCTTGGTGAAAAATCAATAAAACAGCAATCTGCTCAAGGAATAAAACTAGTATTTATGCAACCCAAACAGATTTATGTCAAGAGGGTAGACACCTCCCAACCCCCATGCTATAATGAGGGCAACATATTCATTATATGTAATACAGGTTCGTATAAAGAAACGATTCCCGATAAAGGAGGAGGAGAAGGTTTTGTACGAATACAGGTCCTTTTTTAAAAATAATGACAGAGGTGTGGAAAAATGACTGCGACTTCCGTAAAAAACCAAACGAAAAAATTATCCTGCTGGGCAGTCCTGTGGATTGTTGTCCTTTCCATGACCGCCCTTGCCCTATGCATGTTCAAGGTCCCGCCCCTCATGGGTGATCTGATCGCTGCTTTGAACCTCTCCGGCACCGCCCAGGGCGGCTTCCTCATGTCCATCTTTTCCTTTGCCGGCATTATCCTGGCCATTCCTGCCGGTTTGATTATCACCCGCTATGGTATGTACAAAACCGGCGCCTTCAGCCTGATCTGTTCGCTGGTGGGCTCCCTGCTGGGCGTCGTCACCCAGTCTTACGCTCTGCTGCTCATCGGCCGGATCATCGAGGGCGTGGGCCTCATCTTCATCGCCACCCTGGGCCCAGCGGCCATTGGCAGCGTCTTTGCCCCAGAAAAGCGCGGCCTTGCCATGGGCATTATGATGTCCTACATGTCGGTGGGACAGTTCATCATGTTTAACGTCGCTCCCCGTATTGCCGGCGGCGGCGCTTGGAAAAACGCCTGGTGGCTCACCGCCGTCTATTCCGCAGTGATGCTGGTGCTCTGGATCATCGGCATGCGCCGGCTGGACGCCACCGTTAACCCCGATAACGATCCCACCAACAAAGAGGTCCAGACCAAAATGGCAAAAGAGGCGCTCTCCGTGGTCATCAAGAATCCGGCTGTCTGGCTCATCGGCGTTACCTTCGCCCTGATGCTCACCACCAATCAAGGCGTTCTGGGATTCCTGGCTCAGTACCTGTCCGAAGTCCGGGGCATGGACGCCAGCACCGCCAGTACCATCACCAGTCTGGCCAGCATTATCGGCATCCCCACCGGCCTGGTGGTAGGCGCCGTATCCGATAAGCTTCATTCCCGCCGGGGCCCCATGATTTTCCTCTTCGTCTTTTCCGCCATTGTCTATATCGTCATGCCTCACTGCCCCACTAATATCTACTGGCTTATGAGCCTCATCTTCGGTATCGCTACCATGGGTCTCGCCACCCTGTGCTTTGCCGCTGTCCCTGAGGTCATCGCCAAACCTGAGCAGAATGGTATGGCCTGCGGTGTTGTCAACACTCTGGAAAAGGTGGGCGTCTTTCTCAGCACCATCCTCTTCGGCGCCCTCATCGAGGTGGTGGGTTGGACCGTCACCTTCTATATCATGGCTCCCATCTGTATTCTGGGCATTATCAGTGTATTCATCAATAAGAAGCTGAAGTAGAAGAAAGGTGACCAAAATGAGAGAAATCCATGTAGAACAAAAAGATTACGCCTATGTCATCGGCCCCAGCCTTGAACCTATCGCCACGGTACAGCCGGGGGAAACGGTAGCCTTCTTTACCCATGACGCCTTCTGCGATATGCTGGATTCCAACGACAAAGTTCCGGCGGATATTCACATGCCTCCCTGTCCCCAGGTGGGCCCGATCTGTATCGAGGGGGCGGAGCCCGGCGACACCTTGAAGATCGAAATTATCAGCATTTAGCGGGTCCGGGACTGGGCGGTCAGCGCCTACCGGCAGGAGCTGGGCGCCATTGTGCCCACCAACACTACCCGGATGCTCAGCGGCCCTATCCCGGAAAAGACCTTCATCTATCATTTTGACGAGGCGACGGGAAAATACCGCTATAACGACAAGCTGAACTTCGATTGGGAGCCCTTTATCGGCACCATCGGCTGCGCCCACGGGCTCAACTCTTTTATGTCCATCACCCCCTTTGAAAACGGCGGGAATATGGATGTCCCCGATGTAAAACCGGGGAATACCCTCTACCTCCCGGTCAGCTGCCCAGGCGCCAACTTCTCCATCGGGGACTGCCACGGCCGGCAGGGACAGGGGGAAATCTGCGGCACCGCCTTAGAGATTGCCGCTAAGGTTACCCTGAAGTTTGAGCTCATCAAAGGGAAAACCATCACCTGGCCCCGGATCGAAAGCGATACGGAGATCATGTGTGTCGGCGCCGCCAAGCCCATGGAGGACGCGGCACGTATCGCCCTGTGCGAGCTCATTGGCTGGCTGGTGGAGCTAGGCTGGGATGAGATGGAGGCCTATCAGGCCGTCTCCCAGTGCAACAAGCTCTATGTCGGCAGCATGGTCAATCCCAACTATGTCATGGTGGCTAAAATTGATAAGGAGATCGCCTACCGCAAATAATGACAAGAGCCGCCCAATAAGGACGGCTCTTCTTATTTCATTTCCGCGGCAATATTCTGGGCGGTCTTTTGCAGCAGGGGGATGAGAAAATCCTTTTTGGATTTCATCCGCTCGGTGGGACCTGAGGCGCTGATGGCAGCCTCCACCCTGTCCCCCACGCCGAAAAGGGGCGCCGCGTAACAGGTCAGCCCCAGCTCGCTTTCATCGGCGTCACAGGCATAGCCATTCCGCCGGACCCCCTCCAAATTTTCCAGCAGCTGCTGGGCTGTCACAATGGAATAGGGGGTCTTGGGGGAAAAGGATACGTTTTTAATGTAGTTATCAATAAACTGCTGAGGCTGAAAAGCCAGCATCGCCTTGCCGGTGGCGGTCATGTGAGCACGGCGGCGCAGCCCCACCATGGATTCCATCCGGATGGAGGAAGGGCTGGACACCTTGTCGATGAACTGGACCATGGTGTCGTTATCCCAGATGACCAGATGGGTCGTCTCCTCACACAGCTGGGTCAGGTTGATGAGGTAGGGATGGGCCAGCTTGATAATATCCATCCGCCCCAGGACGATGGCGCCTAAAGAGGAAAGCTTGACCCCTAGGCGGTACCGGTTGCTGTCTGTTTTGTTGAGAAACTTCCGGTTCTCCAGGGTGGTGAGTAACCGGAACGCCGTTGTCTTTCCTATCTCCATGAGCCGGGCTACCTCCGCGGCGCTTAGCTCCTCATGTTTTGCCAGCAGGTCGATGATGGCTAGGGCGTTATCCACCGATTGCAGGATATATTGTTCATTCGACATGGTTTCACCGTCTTTTCTCCCGGCCTGCGGAACCCGCAAGCCCTGTCATATGAGATGATTATATCATAGTTTTCTCCTGAGAAAAAGGGTGGACGCCTATACAAAGGCAGCAGCGCCCTTTGTGACTGTGTAAAATTTTACCTTTTCCATTTACTTTGCCTTTTGTCTTTGTTATAATTATATTTAGTTCTTTATACGAATTACCATTACATATAAAGAAACATTATTTAGGGAAGGGAGAGCCTGTCAATGAAGCAGCTGAAGTTCTACGGCCTAGGCGGACAGGGAGTCGTCACCGCGGCTAAAATCCTTTCGGTGGCGGTATCCATCCATGAAGGCCGATACGCCATTACCGTCCCAGCTTATGGCCATGAGCGGCGGGGCGCGCCGGTTTACACCGACGTCATGGTGGATCAAAAGCCCATCCAGGTCAACTGTTTTGTCTATGAACCGGATATTGTAGTGGTTCTGGACGAATTTATTGTAGAAAAACACGGCATCGATGTGGGCCGGGGAAAGGATGAGGACACCGTCCTCGTCCTCAACACCGCCAGCCGGGAGATGGCCCAGCGGTATGCCGACCAGTTTGGCTTTCAGACCGTTTATTATGTGGACGCCACCCAGGTAGCTCTGGACACCATTGGCAAAGGTATTCCCAACGGCTCCATGCTGGGGGCTTTGGCCCATACCGGCATCGCCTCTATCGGATCGGTGGAAAGCGCCTTAGAAGAATTTTTTGGAAAGAAGGCGGGTGAAAAGAATGCGCGTGCAGCTAGAACAGCTTATGACAACACCAAAAAGCTCTGAATACAAGACGATTTTAGGGCCCTGCGCCTATGTCTTTACCTCCTCCAATACAGGAAGCTGGCGGATCGAACGGCCCCGGGTGGACTTTTCCGCCTGTATCCAGTGCGGCACATGCCGGATGTACTGCCCGGCGGATGTCATCACCATCCACAAGGGACAGCAGCCGCCATTGGAGTTTCAGTGGGATTACTGCAAGGGCTGCGGCATCTGCGCCAATGAATGTCCCAAGCACTGCATTCAAATGATCTCGGAAAGGAGCGCTGAGTGATGTCCCATTACAAAATGTTAGATGGTAACGCCGCGGCGGTGGAAGCCATGAAGATGGCCCGGGTCAAGGTGATTTCCGCCTACCCCATCACCCCCCAAAGTTCCATTTCCGAGAAACTCAGCGACCTGGTGGACGCCGGGGAGCTGGATGCCAAATACATACGGGTAGAGTCGGAACACACCGCCATGTCCTGCGCTGTAGGCGCGCAGCTCACCGGCGTGAGAGCCGCCACTGCCACCTCTTCTGTGGGACTGGCCCTCATGCACGAAATCCTCAACGTGGCTTCCGGCTGCCGAGTTCCCATTGTCATGCCGGTGGTCAACCGCTCCCTAGCCTCCCCCTGGAGCCTCTGGTGCGACCATCAGGACTCCATGGCCGAACGGGACAGCGGATGGCTCCAATTCTACTGTGAGAATGTCCAGGATGTATTTGACACCCTCCTCTGCGCCTACCGCATTGCCGAGGACAGACGGGTACAGACACCCGCCATGGTCTGTTTGGACGGATTCTTCCTCTCCCACTCCATGCAGAAGGTCCTTCTTCCAGAACAGGACGAGGTGGACGGCTTCTTAGGAGAATACACACCCAAAAACGCCTATCTCAACCCGGCGGATCCTATGGTCATCAATGATCTGACCCCTACCGACGAGATCACCGAGATGAAATTTCAGCAGGCAGTGGGCTTTGCCCAGGCAAAGGTGGTGGCCGGAGAGGTCTTTGCCGCCTTTGCGGAAGAATTTGGCCGGCATAAAGAGGTGGTGGAGGGCTACCGCGCCGAGGACGCCGACGCCATCATCATCACCCAGGGCTCTATGTCCGGAACGGCCAAGTATGTGGTCGACAAGCTCCGGGAAGAGGGGCAGAAGGTGGGCGCCGTTAAAATCGTCATGTTCCGCCCCTTCCCCTATGAGGCTCTCCGGCAGGCCTGCGGTTCTGTGAAGAAGGTCGCCGTCTTGGACCGGACTGCTGGATTGGGAGCCCAAGGCACCCCTCTCTGGCTGGAGACAAAAGCGGCCTTAGATGGGGATGTGGATGTGAGAAGCTATGTAGGCGGTCTTGCTGGCCGCGACATCAGTCCTATGACCATTCAGAAGGTCTTTGAGGACCTGGGCCAGGAAGCACCCTGCGACGGGGTTAACTGGATCGATTGCAAAGACGATCCCATGCATTTAAGGGAGGTGCCCCTACATGTTTAAGATAGAGACCTCTGCTAACCGCTTTATCGCCCACGGGGTCAGTGCCTGTGCGGGCTGCGGGTTGGAACTGATCATCCGCAATGTGTTGGACGTCTTAGGGGAGGACACGGTGGTGGTCATCCCGCCGGGCTGTTCCGCCCTCTTCTGCGGCTTTGGACGGGAGGCGGGCATGCGCCTGGCGGCCTTCCAAGGCAATCTGGAAAGTACCGCCGCCTATGCCGCGGGCATCCGGGCGGGACTGGCGGCTCAAGGTAATGATCACACCACAGTGTTGGGCTTTGCCGGGGACGGCGCCACCGTGGACATCGGCCTGCAATCCCTTTCTGGGATGCTGGAACGGGGTGACCGGGTGCTTTACGTCTGCTATGACAATGAAGCCTATATGAACACTGGCATCCAGGGCAGCAGCTCTACCCCCTACGGCGCTTGGACTACCACCACCCCCGGCGGCAAGGCTACCCGACGCAAGGATCTACTGTCCATTGTCATGGCCCACGACGTCCCCTACTGCGCCTCGGCCAGCGTGGCCTATATTCCCGACCTGCGCCGCAAGGTCCAGAAGGCCAAGGACGCTCCGGGTCCGGCGGTGCTCCATGTACACAGCCCTTGCCCCACCGGCTGGGGATGCCCTCCCGCCAAGTCCATTGAAGTCTGCCGGGTGGCAGTCCAGTGCGGGGCATGGCTTTTATATGAATACGAAAACGGAAAAATCACCCTCAACCAAAAGCCTAAACAGCTCCGTCCTGTCTCCGATTACGTGAACCTCCAAGGCCGTTTCCGCGGAATGGATGAACAGACGGTGGCGGCGCTTCAGGCGCAGGTGACCCAACATTATGAAGAGATGCTTCACAAAAGCGAATGAGGAGGAGAGCAGGTGAAAACTTATCGTATT
>NZ_CBDTOK010000021.1:0-14856 GCF_965361945.1 Zongyangia sp.
AGATCAGTCCATTGGGATCATTGAGCCGCTTGATCTCAGGAGAGAAGTGGAACTGAGAGCGATATTTCTCAAGATAGGAGGTCTGAGGATCCCCTTTCCTCTTGATAATCAATGTGGTAATGGAAATAAACCCGGTATCCTCATCTTTGACATGGATGGTCAGGGTGTTATCTCCCACCTCGAGGGGGATGGCGGTTGCCTGTCCTACCTGCGCCGGTTCTCCATTGATGGTTACCGACCCACTGCCGGATACCGTAGGAGTCAGAGAAATGGAATCTGTCTCATAGGGGACCTGTCCGGCATATTCATAGACGTCGGGAGAAAAGGCGGGAAGCAGTTGAAAATCCGGGCTTTCCAGGCCAGAAAGAGAAGCTAGGGATTCAGAATCCAGTGGCTGATAGTTGACGTTCTGGAACATAAGTGTGGAGCCGGACAGATTCAGGCCAAAGACTCCTGACAAGCATTCGTCGTCAGAAGCAGTGATAGCCAACTGATCATCCACATACAGGTTGATAGATGGCCCGCTGCATACCACACGCAGGTGATAGGTCTCCTTATTTTCCGTTAGGTTATAGGGACCGCCTACGTGGCGTTCATTGATGACCTGCCCCGCGCTATTCTGATTAAATTTGAGCAGGCGGATATCTCTGCCCTTAACCATGGTGGCAAGATAATAGACGTGGTGATCCTCAGCGGAACGGAAAATAAGTCCACCT
The DNA here is from genome assembly GCF_965361945.1 of Zongyangia sp. Lineage (NCBI taxonomy): Bacteria > Bacillati > Bacillota > Clostridia > Eubacteriales > Oscillospiraceae > Zongyangia > Zongyangia sp. Next base: position 717 of record NZ_CBDTOK010000021.1, read on the forward strand.
GCACAGGCGCCGCCCACAAAGGTTACATCTGCGTCATAGATAAAATCAGAAGCAGAAGTGGTGCTGAAAGCCGCACAGTTGCCGTCTCCTACACCCTGATAACCGTTTTCAGTTTCGTTCCATGTGCCGGTTTCGCCCTGCCAATTTTCCAGATTGGTCTCGAAGTTGGGGACGACGGGAGGTGTATTGTCGGTAAACTGGATGTTTTCGAATTTGGCGGCCGTTGCGCAGCTGGCAAATCCAACATATCCGCCGTTATATTTTTCATAGGCCGGCATGGTGATTTTTGGGGTCTCCATATCCCGGACATAGACTTTAAATACCTTGTCGGTGCCTACTTCCAGTTTGATATGTACCGTTTCGCCGACCGAGATAGGCTGGTCCAGGATGGCGGTTTTATCGAAACCGGTGAGATCCTGTTCAATAAAAATACGGACACTGTTGGGGCCTAAATGGACGGCGCCCCAATAGGTGGCGGGATTTTCCTTGTTGGTGACGCCGAAGAGGAAACCGGCCAAATTAAGATTCATAGCACTCGATTGAAGGGTAATGTCCGCTTCATATACAAATGCTTTGGCGCTGGTGCCAGAAACTGCAAAATTGTTGGCTCCAGTATCCTCTAGGGTCAAGGTGTTAGATGGTTCATCATAGGACATGTTGGGGCCGGTCCAGTTTCCCAGCGGTCCTGTTTCACCCTGCGCGGCAGGGGCTGATGCTGGCTGGGGGACATCAATGGCGAAAACCAACCCAGTCCCCATGGATGAGCAGGCAATAAGAATTGCCATCACAAATGCGGTAAGTTTCCCAGCTATAGATTTGGAAAATCTTCTTCTCATGTTTTTTCGTACCTCCTATTTCTTCTTTTCCAATGGTGACCGTCATTTTTTTACCTCCTTTTTCAGGCACACCATTTATCACTATTTTATATGAATTCGTAGAAAGATAAAAGATTTATGATAGATGTTTATAATATTCAGTAAAGTTATCCGAAAACTATCAGCTTGTTTTAGTAAAGTTCATTCTGTTATTTTCGACTCTTTACCAAAGGCTTGACTTAGGAATTGCTTGACAAAAGCTGATTTTCACCGGATAATAATACATATGCCCCTTGTGGTATAGGAGGTGTAGCAGTGAGACAATGTATGGATGCGGATAATTTGCACCGGCGGCTAAAAAAGATCATCGGCCAAGTGCAGGCCATCGACCGAATGGTAGATGAAGATGTGCCTTGTGAAGATGTTTTGGCGCAGATTAATGCGGCAAAGTCAGCACTCCACCGGGTAGGACAGGTGGTGCTGGAAGGGCACATCCAGCACTGTGTCAGGGATGGAATCGAACATGGAGACGCGGATCAGACCATTGCCAACTTTACGAAGGCGGTGGAGCGCTTCGCCAATATGACCTAATTGCAGAGAGGAAAAAACCAGCTGTGAAGGCTGGTTTTTTTTATTCGGGAAAACCCTATAAAAAGAAATTCAGACAAATAGAAAGGTGATATAATATGGTGAAATGTTGATTATTTTTGTGCATTTAGCTGAATGCACAAAAGGGGATAAAAAATTACAGCAATTATACAAAAAACGGTTTTTTCTATTGACAGTGAATTTATAGCTAAATATAATGTTGACATAGAATAAAAGAAATAAAAATACTTTCAAACGAAAATAAAAGAATGTTGTTTTGAACATAGAAAAGGAAAGAGATGGATTATGATTCCTATGGGAGAAAAAAAGATGACAGAAAGACAGACCCGGATTTTAAATATTATTTCAGAAGAAAAAAAGGTAGAAGTCATCAAGCTGGCGGAACTCATGAACGTGACCCAGGTTACCATCCGCAAAGACCTTGACTTTTTGGAGAGCAAAGGTCTCATCCGCCGTCAGCACGGTACGGCGGAGCTTGACGCGGAGGACGATATTACCAACCGATTGGCCTACCATTATTACCAGAAGTCGTTGATCGCGGCGCAGGCTGCGGAAATGATCGAAAATGGCGAGGTTGTCATGATCGAATCCGGATCCTGCTGTACACTGCTGGCGGAACAAATCGTGCAGAAAAGAAAAAATGTGACCATCATCACCAATTCTGTTTATATCGCGAATTACATCCGGCCGGCCACCTCCAACAATGTTGTCTTGCTGGGAGGCTCTCTGCTCATGGAGCCTATGGTAACTGTCGGGCCTATTATGTGCCAGGCCGCGACCAATTTTTATGTGGATAAGTTTTATACTGGGACGGATGGTTTTACCCCGAATGGATATTTTACGGGAAAAGACATTATGAGGGTGGAAACAATTCGGGTGATGTCGAAACAAGCCAAGAAGACGATCATCCTTACCGAATCGAATAAATTCTCCCGGCAGGGGACGCTGGCCCAGTTCCCAGCGGACGACGTCTATGCGGTTTATACGGATACGAAGATTCCGCAAAATGTCAGGGAGTATTTAGAGGAACACAATGTGGTTGTCAATACAGTAGATACAACCAAGGGAAGGGAGGGAAAATAAGTCAGCGTTTTATTGGGAAGAAAAATTTAGAGCAATGCGAAGGAAGGGTATATTTATGAAAAAGGTATTGTCAGTTTTACTCGTGGTAGCGCTTTTCATCGGCTGCTTGGCAGGATGCAGCGGAAGCGGCGATGGAAGCAGTCAGTCAGCTTCTGACTCATCCGCATCCACTTCATCGGGTGATGGAGAGCGGTTGAAAATCGGTATTGTCTTAAAGACCTTGGCCAGCGAATACTGGGTGGATATGGCTGATGGTATTAAGGCCAAAGCAGAGGAACTGGGAGTTGATGTGGAAATCATGGCCGCGGCCTCTGAAAGCGATACCGGCGGACAGCTACAGATGCTGGAAGACATGGTATCCGGCGATTATGACGGCATTGGTGTAGCGCCTATTACCGACACCAACCTGATCAACGGTGTGGCCGCCGCATGTGAAAAAGGTATCCCCGTGGTTGACTTGGACCAGAGCTTTAACGAAGAGGAACTGGCAGCAGCTGGCGGCTGGCTGGTAGGCTATTGCACCACCGACTATGTGGTCACAGGGGAACAGGCCGGAGAGTATCTGGCACAATGCATGGGAAACAGCGGTAAAGCCATTATCATCGAAGGTATGGCAGGCAACCTTTCCAGTGAATCCAGAAAAGAAGGCTGTACCAACGTTTTGACCGAGGCCGGCATCGAGGTCGTTGCCTCCCAGCCTTGTGACTGGGACCGCCAGAAAGCCATGGATGCCACCACCAATCTCCTGAGTGTAAATCCAGATGTAACCGGCATCTATTGCTGCAATGATACCATGGCCCTGGGCGCGCAACAGGCTGTGGATAACCTAAACCTTGGCGATCAGGTCTTTGTTGTAGGTACTGACGGCAATTCCGAGGCCATTGAATCCATTGCCAGCGGCCACATGGCCGGTACAGCAGCGCAGAAGCCGGATGTCATCGGCGCTACCTGTTTGGAGATGTTGGTAGAGTTCATCCGCAGCGGTGAAGAGGGCGGCATGGACTATGAGATGGAAAATGTCCTGTTGGATTCCTACATCATCAATCGGGAAAATGTAGAAGAGTATCGATAATAGTGTAGAAGAATAAGAAGTAAACGCAGAGTGCCTCCTTTTGGATTTTACCCAGAAGGAGGCACTTCACAGAAAGGGAAAAGGCATATGGAAAATCTCGTCGAAATGAAGGGAATTACCAAGCTGTTTCCAGCTGTCAGGGCGCTGAGTGAGATCGATTTGGATTTACGCCCGGGAGAAGTTCATCTGCTGTTGGGAGAAAATGGCGCCGGGAAATCCACATTGATGAAAATACTCAGCGGTGTTTATACCCCTACGGAAGGGATTATCCGTATTGGGGAAAAAGAATACAAATCCCTGACACCGCAGCTTTCCCAAGAAAATAAAATTGCGATTATCTATCAGGAACTGAGCGTTATCAATGAGCTAACCATTGCAGAGAACCTGTTTATCGGCAAGCTACCGGTCAAAAAGCTAGGGGGATTTTTCCCCATTGTCAATCGGAAAGAAATGATCAATCGGGCAAAGGAGCTGCTCGGTCAAGTTGGCTGCCACCATGATCCCCTGACACTGGTCAGTGAACTTTCCATCAGCGAAAAACAGCAGGTGGAAATTGCCAAAGCGCTGGCCAGTGACGCGAAAATTTTGGTGATGGATGAGCCTACCTCCTCTTTAAGTGCTGAAGAGACTGAGCAGCTTTTTGCCGTTATCCGGAGCCTCAAGGAAAAAGGCGTAGGGATCATCTATATCTCCCACAAGATGAGCGAAACCCGGGCAATCGGAGACCGTGTCACCATCCTCAAGGACGGCAAGCGGGTCACCACCATGGATATGAAGGATGTCAAGGACGAAAACCAAATCGTCTCCCTCATGGTGGGCAGGGAACTAGCGTATCAAATCCTGCGCCGACCCAAAGCGGATGGGGAACCGGCGCCAGAAGTGGCCCTTAAGGTAGAAAACGTCACCCGGGATGACGAAAAGGTACGAAACATCAGCTTTGAACTTTATAAAGGAGAAATTCTGGGCTTTGCCGGATTGGTAGGTTCTGGACGGACTGAGCTGATGAACACCCTATTCGGCGCCGAAAAGATGAAGGAAGGCAAAGTATGGCTAGACGGTGAAGAAATCCAGGTGCGTTCCCCGTACCAAGCGGTAAAAAAGGGAATGGCTTTTATTACGGAGAGCCGTCGAGAAACAGGACTATTTGACAACTTTGATATTACCAAAAACATCGCCACGGTTTACAATATCAAGCGCACCTCCCTGGCGGGACTTTCTGGACTGATTCACACCAAGAAGGAACGGGAGATAGCCCTCAAACAGAAAAAGGATCTCTCCATCCGCTGTACCGGCGTAGACCAAATGGTCCTTTCCCTTTCCGGTGGAAATCAGCAGAAGGTCATTGTGGGAAAATGGCTGGCGTCCGAGTCGAATCTGATGATTTTTGATGAACCTACCCGTGGCATTGACATCGGCGCCAAGAGCGAGATTTATCAAATCATGCGGGGCCTTGCAGATGAGGGAAAAGGCATCATCATGGTTTCCTCCGAGCTACCCGAGCTTTTGATGCTCTGCGACAGAATCGTAGTATTCAACAGAGGGGAAATCGCGGCCATTTTTGATGGAGAAGAAGCAACGGAAGAAAAAATTATGGCGGTTGCGGCCAATTAAATAGAAAGAGAGTGCGGTGAAAGATATGAATCATAATTTGCAAAAAAAGCTTTCGCTTTATTGGGATAGATTTGGCACCCTGGTTATCCTCATATTGCTCATCTTTTTTATAGCGCTGTTTGGACCCTCTCAGTTTATTTCTCCCAGTAACCTGGTGCAGATTGGTATTCAAAGCTCGATTAATATTATCATTGCCTGCGGAGAATTTTTCGCTATCCTGATTGCCGGTATTGACCTGTCAGTAGGCTCTGTCATGGGCTTGGTGGGGATGATTACCGCCAAACTGATCGTACTGGACATCATGCCCTGGTATGTGGCGGTATTGATAGGCATTTTGGCAGGTGCTTTGTGCGGTATTTTTAACGGGCTGTTGATTAACGTTACCGGCCTGCATCCCTTTGTCATTACCTTGGGTACCCAATCAATCTTTCGGGGCATTACCCTGATTGTTTCGAATGCAACCTCAGTTTATGGATTCCCTCAGTCCTTTAAGGACGCGATGGGAGGTTGGCTGGGAGACGTCATCCCCAGTACCATCCTGATTGCCCTTATCCTGGCTGCCATCCTGTGGTTTTTCTCATCTAAGACGGTCATGGGACGCAATATCTACGCTTTGGGCGGCAATAAAGAGGCCGCATGGTTTTCTGGCATCCATACAAAATGGTATACTTTGATCGTACATACCCTCTGCGGTGTTTGCTTTGGTCTGGCGGGCATCGTCTATACCGCCCGTATCGGCTCAGCGGAACCGCTGGCAGGCCAAGGCTATGAAACCTTCGCCATTGCCTCAGCTATCATCGGCGGTACCAGCTTCTTTGGAGGCCGTGGAAAGATCCCCACGGTAGTGGTAGGTGGCTTGATTATCGGTACCATCAATAATGGACTCAATATGCTGGGCGTCAGCTCTTACTATCAGCAGATTGTCACCGGTGCATTGATTATCATTGCCGTCACCGTTGACCGGCTGTTCAAAGGGAAATCTGCAAAATAAACAATGGGGAAAGAAGGAAAGAAATGAGACAGTTAAATTTTGGCCTGCCCATTTCCATTGATGAAAAAAACGGAGAAGTACGCCTTGGGAAGGATATCCTCTGTGAGAGCGCTGCGGCGAAGAATTTCAGCGGTATCAAGCATCTTGCCTACAACGAAGGGGAAGCGGATGACAATGAGCACTGCTATACATTTTACCAAAATATCTGGACAAGCCAAGATGCGCCGGTGTTCCAACAGCGGCAGATGACCAACGGGATCACCGTATTAATGCCGGGCTTAATGGGATATGAGTGCCGGAAAAACTCTGGCCACTATCATGGTTTGCCCCAGGGACATACCAGTACCTTGCCAGAGGTATATGAGGTGCTCTGCGGGAAAGCGGTATTTTTGATGCAGCAGTCCCATGGTTTTCTGGATGAAAGGGGACCCTTACAGGTGGAACGACTTCGGGCCTTTTTCCTTCACGAGGGAGAAAAGGTCGTGGTCCCTTCCTTTACCGCCCACTGTGTTATTAACGTAGGGGAAGGCCCTATGGCATTTGGCAACCTGTCGGTACCTTGTCCGCTCCACTATGAGCCCATTGGGAGGATGCATGGCTTTGGCATGTATCTTCTAAAGGTGGACGGACAGTTGGTCTTTGTCCCCAATAGCCGCTATAAGGACCTGCCTCAGTTAGAGATTGCGCGGCCTAGGGAATGTGGAAAATTAGGGATTCAATTTAATAAGCCTTTGTACACAGCCTATAAGGAAAATCCGGAGCAGTTTGAATATCTTTGGAATCCGGAACCATATGGGGATGCAATCGACACACTCTATGAGGGATAAAGGATAAGGAGGGAAAATGATGAAATTACAGATTGCACTTGACTTGGTAGATACAAACACCGCCTTGAAAATGGTGGAAAAAATCCAGGACATCATCGACATTGTGGAGATCGGCACCCCCATGATTGTAAAAGAGGGAATGGCGCCGGTAAAGGCTATGAAGGAAAAGTTCCCCCAGGTGACGGTCCTGGCAGATGTCAAGATTGCCGATGGAGGGGCCATTGAATCCGGATATGCGGTGGATGCTGGCGCGGACATAGTCACGGTACTGGCCATCGCTTCCGACCAGACCATCATGGGCGCCCGAGACGCCGCCCACAAAGCGGGACGAGAAATTTATGTGGATATGCTCAGCGTTCCCGATGTGGTGGCGCGTGCAAAAGAGCTGGACGCCATGGGGGTAGACTATATCGGCGTACACACCGCCTCTGATGTCCAGGGGCTGGGGAAAACCCCCTATGAAGAGCTGCGGCAGATCTCGGAAGTGGTCAAAAATGCCAAAATAGCCGCCGCGGGGGGGATCAACCTGGGAACCATTGGTAAGGTCAAGGAATTGGGCGCGGATGTAGGCATTGTGGGCAGTGCTCTGACCAGCGCTCCCGATCTGCGCCAGGCAGTGGAGAGCTACCAGGCAATTATTAAAGGAGAATGAGCATGAAAGACTGCATAGAGACAAGCGTTGCCATTGCCAATGAGTTGGCGGAGAATTTGAGCAAGATTGATCGGGATGCTGTGGAAAAGCTGATGGAAGCCATTTTGGGAGCCAACCGGATTTTTTCCGCCGCCTGCGGGCGTTCTCTCCTGATGATCCGGGGACTGGCCATGCGGCTGATGCATCTAGGACTTACCTCCTATGTGGTTGGTGAGACCGTCACCCCAGCCATTGAGCCGGGAGATCTTCTTGTCATCGGCTCCGGCTCCGGGGAGACTAGCTCCTTGGTTTCCATGGCAAAAAAGGCCAAAGCTCTGGGCGTTAAGATCGCCCTCATGACCATTTATCCCGACTCTACCTTGGGTAAGCTAGCTGATATTGTCGTCCACATTCCCGGCGTCACTGGCAAAAGCGACAGGGAGAGCGGAGCGGTTTCGGTACAGCCGGGAGGCAATATGTTTGAACAAAGCATGTTGCTTTTAGGCGACGCCTTGGTGATCTGTCTGGCCGACCGGGCCGGGCTTCAATTGACAGACAAGTCCATCATGAAGCGTCACGCCAACTTGGAATAAAAGCAAAAGGAGGAGAATCCATGAAACCTTTTGCCATCGGTATTGACATTGGGGGGACCCACCTTCGTTTGGGGGCGGTCACTCCAGAGGGCCAGGTGGAACACTTCGAGAAAAAGTCCAGCCAAAACCTTCGGGAGGGGGATGGACCGGCCAACCTGATTGAAGATATCAGGCAATATCTAGCTCAGCACCAGCTGGAAGGCCAGGTGGAGGCGATCGCTATCGGTATTCCCGGAACGGTGAGTAAAGATAAGCGCCAAGTATTTAGCGCTCCCTATCTTTCCGGCTTTTCGGGAATTGAGTTAAAGCAGATATTGGAGCAACAGCTGGGCCTTCCGGTCTATCTGGACCGAGACGCCAATTTTCTACTCTATAGTGACATGTACTGCCACAAGGACATCATTGACACAAATAAGATGGAGATGCTGGTCGGACTCTATTTTGGATCAGCGGTGGCCAATGCGTTTTTTATCCACGGCAGCTTTTATGATGGCGCCAGCGGGGTAGCTGGGGAAATCGGTCACAATCCTCTTTATGGGCTGGAAGAAAGAGATGTCTGTGGAAACACTGGATGCGCTGGATTGCGGTGCGGCGGAAAATACTTGGAAAAAATTGCGGGCTTATATTATCCAGAGATTCCTTTTCACCAGATTTTTGAGAAAAAGAAGGAGGAAAGACGAATCCGGCAATTTGTAACCGACATGGCGATCCCCATTACCCAGGTGGCCAATATCCTGGATCCCGACCTGATTTTTGTGGCCGGAGGCGTCACCGATATGCCGGAATTTCCGTGGGATCTACTGGATGAAGCGGCCAGGGAACATATGCGTCATCCGCTGCCAGCAGAGTCCTGCAAATTGGTGTTCACACGGCACAGTGCCCAAAGCGGCGTTTTGGGCGCTGGACTGTATGTGTTTTTCGAGCGCGCGGCAGAAAGATAGGAGGATTCTATGAAAGATTTACTAGCCCCATCCATTATGTGCGGTGATCTTTTAAACCTGGAGCGAGAAATCCGAATTTATAAGGAAGCCCAGGCGGATTTGATCCACTTTGACATTATGGATACCACCTTCACCAAGACGACGATGTTACCTCCCATGCTAGTCCCCATGATAAAAAGAGCAACCCAAATACCGGTAGACATCCATGTCATGGTGGACCGTCCGGAACGTTTTATCGACACCCTGCTCCCCATATGCAAAGACTGTTATGTAAGTATCCACGCGGAGGTTACCAAGGAACTGCAAAATCTCCTCAAGGAAATCAAGACTGCGGGAGGAAAACCTTCCGTAGCGCTCAATCCCGGTACTTCCCTTTGTCTCATTGAAGAAGTAGCGCCTTTGCTGGACATGGCTTTAATCCTCAACTGTAATGCGGGTCACGGAGCAAAACAGGATATCAATATCCAGATGGAGGATAAGATCCGGAGGGCCAGAGCGCTTTTGGATCGAGCCGGCCGTCAGGATGCTATGCTGGAGGTCGACGGAAACATCTCCTTCGAAAACGCGAAAAAAGCACAGCGCTGTGGCGCCAATGTTTTTGTTTTGGGTACCGCTAGTATCTATCGACCGGACAGTGGTGTTGTGGAGAATATGCAAAGACTCCGGGAGCATCTGGCAAAGTAAAAGAGCATAAAAAACAGGAGGCTTTTGCCTCCTGTTTTTTATGTGCTTTTATTTACGCCGGGTCAGGGTGACTGCGGTAGCAGCTCCGAGAAGAAGAACCATGGCAACGATGGGATAAGCAATATCTCCGGTTACCGGGTTTTCCTTATCTCCGCTGGTGGTATGCTGATTATCCTGCCCATCAGTGTCGGGCCAATGCCAATCGCTTTCGCTGCCACCGGGAATGGACGGGTGCTCCTCCGGCTGATTGGGTTCTTCGGGGGGTTCACCGCCGCCCAGTGCAGGAATGGCAAGCTGGACGGGGATTTCTATAGACTCGCCGTTCAAAGTAAGGGTAATGACGCCAGTGATAGAACCAGGCTGGGTAGCGGTTGCTTCTGTCAGGGCAAAGTCTTCTGTCCACTGGGCAGAGATTAGCTCATTTTCGATGCATCCTGCTACCAGCGCCATCAGGTCATCCGCAGTGGTCTCATTGGCGGCCTCATACTGGGAAAGAGCCTGCTTGGCAGCATCTGCTGCTTCCTGGAGGGTCTGGGCAGTTTCGCAGAAGTGCAGCACATATTCCTGATATCCTCTGTGATCCCCGGAGGTGACGGAGATGGTCACGGTTGCCGGCAGAGTATCGGAGGAAGTGGTGATGTTGATCTGAGCATCCTTGCTGGTGGCGGTTGCAGTGATTTCAGGCATGCTTTCGCCACGGTCAAGGACAATGTCATAGGAATAGTCATCGGAGGAGAAATCAGCCAGCGCTTCGCCATCTAGGGAGATGGAAGCTAGTTCTGCGGAAGCTAGTCCGCGAATATATTTGGCAAACTCCTCTGCGATAAGGGTGTAAGCTCCATCATTGGGATGGATGGTATCGGGGAACCACTCGGGATGCCCAGCGGAGAAGGAGTGCATATCAATGACATCCAATCCCAATTCCTGACCGATTTCCTCAATGGTGGGGACAATTTCTTCATGGATATAGGTCTTTTGAGGTTCAGCACCGTAGCTTGTCATGGGCAGAGCCAAAAATACCTTGGGCTGAGAGGGAAGATTCATGTATTCCTGAGCTAAAGCAGTATAATCGCCTTTGAATTTATATCCCTCGTTTTCCCATACCCAGTCGATACCATCGTTGGTACCTAGCATGAGGATGACAATATCGGGGTCAAAGGCTTTGCCAAGCTCATAGCGGTCCACCTTCCGGTAGGAAAGCTGACCTCCATCGATAGCGTTAGATCCGCCCACACCAGCGTTGTAAACCAGGTAGTCATCGCCTAGGATCTGCTGGAGCTGTGCGGGATAGGAATAACGGTTAAAGTCGGAGGAACCATAGCCCTCCGTGATGCTGTCGCCCACGCAGAGAACACGGATGGGCTGGGTCAAACGCTGGGCTTGCTCTGTTTTTTCTAACAGGATCGACCTATTAGAAACCAGAAGCTTCTGGATGGGGGAGAGCGCCTCATAGGCGTCATACACCTCGAGGATGTCCTCTTTGTTAGCCGGTGTTACAATTTCGGGCAGGCTGTCAATCTGCTCTTCTATGGCAGCTGCCGCCTCCTTGTCAGCCGCGCTGGCAGTCGAAGGGGTAAAGATCGTAACGGTATATTCTTTCTGTGTACCATTAGCGGCTGTTACGAGATAAGTGACCGGCTGGGAGAAATCCTGAGCCTGGCCGGAAGCTTTATCGCATACAGCGCCATCGGAGAGCTGGAAGGTGGGAGCAATATTGGTCAGATCGGTACCATCCTCCACGAGGAAATAGAAATTCTGGCCATCATCATACTGTGCAATACTGGATTCCACCGAGAGGTTGCTCAGTTCTGTATCCCAGGAACCGGTGGTGAGCTGTAGATTCTGGAACTGGACAATGGCATTGTGTCCCATGACGCCAACACGGCCATTGGTATACAACTGAGTAGTATCCAGATCCACAATTTCATTGAAAATTTCTACACCGCCGAAGGTGTAGCTGATTTTTCCGTCGTTATACTGTAGTTTAAAATGATAGGTTTTGCCTGCTTCAGGAGTGATCCCAGCTTCCACAAATCTGTTTTTGGCCAGATCGCTGACCAAGCTGCCCTGCCAAGGATACTCAAAAATACGGAATTGCTGGGCCAAGGCGCCGGTGGAGAGGTCGAAATTGATACAATAGCCGCCGGTTGCGCCAGGATTTTCACTTTGCGCCTGAAAGATGACACCCATGGCAACGCCGGAAATCATGGTCATATCCCCTTCAAAGACAAAGGGACCATCGATATTCTCTCCCGCAATGGCAAATGCGTCGCTGGACATGGTGGCGCGCAGGCCATCCTTGGTTTCTGTCCACTGACCGCCGGTATAGGTCAGATCAGAGAGATTGCTGACAAAATTGCTCTCTTCTGGATACTCGGTCAGCATGGCGCTGTGATAAGTTACATCACTATAAAAGGTGTTGAGGCCGAAATAACCGCCGGGAAGAACAACTCCCGACTGAGAAGCGACAAAAATGTCATTGAGATATGCCGAAAGGGTATCAGTACCGTCATAGTCAATGCGCAGGGTCATTTCGGTAAGACCCGCCTCCGCGGGGGTGAGCTGGCGGGACGTATCCCAGAAGCCGGAGCCGCCGCCATTCCAGAAAATGCGGGAGTCATTGCGGCCCTTGTCCACATTGAGGCTATAAAAATGCCCTACTGGATTGGCTGGATCTTGAACGCCGAAGATAATACCAGCTACCGTACTGTTGTCGTTGAGGGTAAAGGAAACTTCATAGGAAAACGGTTCTCCCGGAGTATAGGCCACATCGCTGAGGTAGTAGCCGTCGAGTCCCTTGTTGTTTCCTCGGACACCGTCTGCGGTTTCTTCCCATGTTCCCGTGACAGCGTGCCATCCGGTCAAATTGGTGGTAAATCCCTCTGGTGCGTCAGTTGACAGCGTTTTGTAATCGCTGTCAACAGCCTGCTCCGCAGTGGGAACGTCGATGGCCCAGGCGCTGATACCTGCGACCAGCGAGAGCGATAGGAGCAAGGCTGTCAGCCTCGCCCAAATACTTTTCTTCTTCTCCAATTATCTTCCCTTCTTTTTAGAAAAATTGTGTTTAATACACTTATAGTAAGTATTAAATTTTTAGCCAATAAAATCAATTCAAGGAGGGCTTGTTTGTAATTTTTGTCAATATGCGCAAAAACGTTTTAATGTTTTTATATGACCAAAAAATTGATGGAAAAAGTTGTCTGATTTTAATAAGTAGTCAGGACAACTTTCTCAGGCAAATTGGACTGTTGACAGTTTGGTCTAATTATGATAGACTAAAATCGATGGGTCGAATGATATTAGATCAAAGGAGGAGAAAGAATGGAGCGGTACAAACTAGGGGAAATGGAGCAGAAATTCGCAGAGATTATCTGGGAACATGAACCAGTTCCGTCAGGGGAACTGGTACGGCTATGCGAAGAAAAATTTCGCTGGAAAAAATCCACCACGTATACCATGCTCAAGCGGCTTTGCAACCGAAAAATCTTTGAAAACAGGGAAGGCACCGTCAGAGCCCTCATGAGCAAAGAGGACTTTCAGGCCATCCAGGGAGAAGAATTTTTGAAAGAGACGTTTGACGGATCCCTTCCACAGTTTTTAGCGGCGTTTACCCGGCGCAACAAACTAAGCGAAGAAGAAATTAGAGAACTGGAATCCTTGATTGAGGGGTATAAGGAGGGGTAAAGGTGTTGGAGCAGGTTTTCTTACAGGTGCTCAATATGAGCTTTACGGCAAGCTTTGTGATACTGTTTGTGTTGGTGGTTCGTCTATGCCTGAAACGGGCGCCTAAGATTTATTCCTATGGGCTTTGGAGCGTTGTCCTTCTCCGATTGGCTTTCCCTTTTTCTTTTGAAAGCGTGCTGAGCCTGCTTCCCACAAACGCGGAGCCAATACCAACGAATATTCTGGATTCCCCCACACCTGAAATCGACACTGGAATCCGATTGATCGACCAGGCGGTCAATCAGGCGCTTCCCGCCCCAGTGGAGGTAGGAGCCAGTGTCAGCCCCATGCAGGTGCTGGTATGGGCGGGAAGCCTCATTTGGATTGTGGGTATTGGAATATTGCTGATCTACAGCATGGTAAAATTGGCCATTTTACATAGGAACCTTCAATTTTCTATCCAAGACGAGGAGAATATTTATTTGGGAGAAGGATTGGAAACTCCCTTTGTCATGGGCCTCATCCATCCTAAAATATATCTTCCCTCCGGACTTTCCGACCAGGAAAGGCGCTATATCCTTCTCCACGAGCAAACCCACATCCGGCGAAAGGACCATATT
>NZ_CBDTOK010000022.1:0-8629 GCF_965361945.1 Zongyangia sp.
GACTGGGAAAAAGCGAAATCTTCTGCCCTCTGAAGCATCTGAATCAGCGGATTTTTCTCTGAAATATGATAGAGTACTACTGGGGACAAAGGCCATAGATCGTGGATCTCAAAGAAAAAGTTGCCACCAGAAAACTCTGCGATTCTCTTTGCCAGATAAATGTCCATGGGATAGGTGGAAGACGCGATCACGGCATCAGGCCGATATTTTCCCGCCAGATATTTGGCTTTATATTTGACCTTTTGATAAAATAAAGTCATGTTTAGCATCCGCATAGGACCATTACTGTGATAAGACGGCGTTTTGACCCAGCAAAAACGGGCACCGGGCACAATCTCCTCTTCCGAAAAATCATGCTCCACCGTGGGATTTTTCTTCCGTAGATGGGAAAAAGTAGCCGCCAGCACAGTGACATCATGACCCATTTCTGCCCATTCCCGAGCCAAATAAAAGGGCCGAAATTCCATGCCATAGCTTTCCGACCCAGCATAATGATTAATTAGTAGTATTCTCATTGATTACGCTCCCCAGACAGGCGCTCCACTACTTTTGAGCTGCCGTCTCCAATAATGCCTGTTCCATGGTCTTGACATTTTCTTCCCAGTCATAAAGCCTTAAGACACGCTGCCGGCCCGCCGTGCTCATTTTTGCACGTAATTCTTTGTCACTGTAGAGCTGCCAAAGTTTGTCGGCAATGGCTTCTGCATTTTCCCTGGGTATGATGAATCCTGTCACTCCGTCTTCAACAGTTTCGGTAAATCCATCTACATCAGAAGCAATGACAGGCACTTCACAAGCCATGGCTTCCACCGCAGAAACGCCGAAGCTTTCAGAGTTGAGGACACTGGGTACGCAAAATACATCCATACCGCTAATCGCCTGGGGCACCTGTGTATTAGGAATAGGGCCGCAGAGCTTTGCCTCATCATTCAGTCCTAGTTCGTCGATTAACCCCTGCAACTCCGCTTGCTTACTCCCCTTGCCATAAATGAGGAGCTGTGCCTTTTCTCCTTCCGGCAATCGTTTTACAAACTGGGAATACCCTCGGATGAGATAAGACAGGCCATATTTATCCTCTAAAAGCTTAACTGTCCCTACTGTAAAACACGGCTTTTCAACTTCCTTCTTGGAAAAGCGAGCCACATCCACGCCAAAAGGGGTGACAAAAATCTCTTTCTCATAGGAAGGATAAACTCGTTTTACCTGTTTGGCCATCACATGACTGGTGGAGGCAAGACGGTCTGCATTTTGGATATTCTTCCACACAATTTTTTTATGAAGAGGACTTTTATAGGGAAAATCATAGACATCGCTTCCCCATACGGACAAGAGAAGTGGATGAACCTTCGCCATCCGCGCTAATGTTCCATAACCGCTGGCATAATGGGCATTGACTATATCTGGATGAAAGCTCTGAATATCCTCTCGTAGCTGCTTTCCTCCCATTAAGTATCCCTGAAATCCACCTGTCTTCAAATAAACGATTTGTACGCGCTCGTCAATGATCTCATTCTGATTGACATGGTTGGGCAGCGAGTAAAGACGTACTCGATGTCCGTGCCTGACATAGGCATTAGCCCATTTGATGGTATGGCTAGAATTCGCAGGCGCAAGTAATGCAATTTTCATGAAATCATCTCCGTTTCCTCACCATGAACAATTATATTAATGATTCTGATACTGCTTGACAATGTAGTGGCAATATACATAGAAAATAAAATAAGCGATGGCAAGAGATATCGATAAAATCAGCAGATAGTTTTTAACCGTGAGGTCACACAGCGCCGCAACGCCGGTTGGAACCAGAGCAAACAAGAGCAATCCAAATTGCCAGATCATCGTCATCAACTGTTTTCCCATCACCAAGGCGCTGTTGGATATTGGCGATACAATAAAGCGCACCAGGAACATTGGGGTCAAAATACGAATGTAATCTGCAGCGGGAAGCCACTGTTCCCCGAGAAAGATACGAATAATCGGTTCAGCAAAGATAAAAAGGATGGAAAACATTGGGACTGACAGCAATAAAAGAAGTCCAGAAACCTTACTAAAGGTATGGGAAAGATTGCCGGAAGTATTTTTTTCATCTGCCGCCTGTTTGACAAAGACCTGTCCAACTGCTCCGCCCACCATGGAGAGAGGTGTACCCAGCACCCGATTGACCATGGAATAATATCCTAGCTGTGCAGTGCTATAAAGTGCAGATAGAAAATAAGAAATGACATTATAGGTCATGGTGTTGGCAAGAGATCCGGGCATGGTAAACTTAGGATAATTGGAATATTCCTTTGCCACATCGACTAAAGCCTTACGATTAAAGTCTTTGCGATGTACCCTGCCTTTTAAATTATGGATCATCCGTGTATTTCCAGCTGCGAAGGAAATCATCTGTCCTAAAATCAGTCCCATGGCGCCCCAGTGGAGAAAAGCAAGTCCCAATTGAATTCCGGACTGGACAACCGTTTTGATAATATTGGCGTTAGTAATGGCCTTGTATTCCTTGAGGCGAACATTATAGTAGTTGAGGGAATTGTACATTCCCGTCATCAGCGCCGCCAACGGGAGACAAAAAATCCAACCAACATTATCTCCGCCACCGAGCAGCTGTGAAATTGGCTTTGCAAAAGGAAATGCCAGGATCATGGCGGCAGAAATCCCAACTGTCAGCGTCATGCTCAGAAAAAACAGACCATTGGCTTTTTCATCGGTATCTGAAACCACAATGGCAAAGTCATATTTAAACCCTACCAATTGCCCTAAAATATTGACAGTGGAAACAAATAGTGTATAAATACCGTAGTCATCTGGGCTATATAAACGACCCAGCAAAGGCGACAAGAGAACTGGCAGAAACTGGGCGACAGTAGAACCACTGACCAGAATCAGCACATTTTTTACAAAGTCGCCCTGAAATAGGCCCTTGATGCGATCCCATAGCTTCAGCTTCATGCCCTTTAAAACCTGCCTTTAAAATCCAAAGTGCTGCAATGGCTCAGCGGCAGTTTTACTGCTTTTCCTTCTTTCGCCGAAAGATATATGGCCAAAACCAGCTCCAAAGCACGCCGGCCTGCTCGGGCATCCACATAGGGCTGTTTCCCATGGCGTACCGCATCGATCACATTTTTATAAAGAGGTGTATGTCCAAATCCATAGACATTGGGCGGATTTTCCCCAAACTCTTTCTTAATCGCATCAACATCACCGGTCTCATCAGCAAAATTCCATTCTTCAATGATATTCACCGACTTTCCACCTGCTTTTACTGTCCCCTTTTCTCCGAAGAGATAGAGAGTCTCCTCCAAATTATGAGGATAAATATTGGTGGTTCCTTCGATAACGCCATAAGCCCCGTTTTTAAATTTAACAATGGCAAGTCCCAGATCCTCTGCCTCAATGTAATCATGATTCAGACGATCAGTATAGGCCATAACCTCGGTAATTTCATCCCCCATCATCCAGCGAAGCAGGTCAATATTGTGGATGCACTGGTTCATCAAGGCACCGCCATCCTGTTCCCAGGTACCCCGCCATTTGGCTTGGTCGTAATAGGGTTTGGAACGGTTCCACCGGATATGGGCAGTTCCATGAAACATTTTTCCAAAGCGTCCTTCTTCTAGGGCTTCCCTGATTTTCTGGATAGATTTATTAAAGCGATTTTGGTGGCAGGCACAGACAACCACACCTTGCTTTTCCGATTCTGCGATGATGGCATCTGCTTCGTCCAAAGAAAGAGCAATAGGTTTTTCAATAATTAAATTACAACCTTCCGCAATACAGTCCAAAGCAATCTGTCCATGCTTGCCGCTTTCGGTTGCAATGGCGACCAGATGAGGATGCTGCTCCTTAAGCATCTGATGATAGTCGGTATAACGGGCAATTCCCTTATCCTGCAGTTCAAATTGAGACAGCAAATGCTCCATATTTTCAGGAACAATATCACAAACTGCAACCAATTCAATATGGTCGTTATTTTTTACCGCTGCAATATGGTTAGGAGAAATGCGTCCGCAGCCAATCAAGGCATATTTGACTGTATCTATCATCTGTTTTACCTCCGGTCATTATTTTCCTTCTGTGTTGTTGCCATTCTTCAGGCAGTAACGCCGCAGTCTTAAGTAACACATCTAAAACTGCGGCTAGTATTCATATACTTGCTTTTTTACTGATTTTCCAAAAGCTGCTCTTCCGGTACCGGTCGAATTTCCCGAGCTGGCGATCCCATAGCCACCATTTTAGGAGAGATATCCTTGGTGACCACACTCCCAGCCGCGACAAATGCATCCGTACCGATGGTCTTACCTGGTAGGATGACGCTTCCTGCGCCGACCCTCCCCCCATTTTCTATGGTTACCCCACGAAAATGAGAGAAACGCTCCTTGGTTCTGCCAGCAAAATTATCGTTAGAAGTGACAACACAAGGGGCGATAAAACACCGATCCCCAATACGGCTATAGGCAGTAATATAGGCATTGGATTCAATCTTGGTAAAAGAACCAATATGGCAAAAATTTTCTACTGTCACACCACGGCCAATGATGGTCCGCTCACCCACCGTCACATCCTCACGAACAGTGGCCTGATCAGCTGCTAAACAGCCTTTACCCAGGGCAGCTCCACGATAGATAACCACATGGGTGCCTATCATACACCCATCCTCCACCGTGGCTGGCGGCAATTCCTTTTCGCTGGTAGTAGCACTGTTGGCAGCCTTCATAGGAAGCTTTCCAATGCAGGAAAAGTCGTCAATGCGTACATTATCTCCGATACGGCTCCCCTGACGGATGACCACGTGATGACCAATCTGGCAGCCCTCACCTACGACGACGTCATCCTCAATGACCACATTTTCTCCAATCACCGCATTTGATGCAATATGGGCCCTTTCACTGATCATTTTCACGCGCTCCATCTCTTAAAATTACAATCTTTCCAGATTGTCTGCGTCAATTCCCTTGGTCAAATTACGGGTATCAAAGACCATTTTCGCTGTCTTGACAATGTGTTCAGCATCATAGCAACTGTGGTTGGTCAACACCACCACAATATCAGCATCTTTGATAAGTTGATCGCTGAGGTCGGTGGAGTGATATTCCTTTCCATTATGTTTAAAGTCTT
The DNA here is from genome assembly GCF_965361945.1 of Zongyangia sp. NCBI lineage: Bacteria > Bacillati > Bacillota > Clostridia > Eubacteriales > Oscillospiraceae > Zongyangia > Zongyangia sp. The sequence continues at coordinate 5,116 of NZ_CBDTOK010000022.1, forward strand.
TGACGAAAGGTTCATTGATAACAAGTTCTGCCCCGAATTTCTCCAAATGCTCGATTACCTTAAGCGCTGGAGACTCGCGAAGATCATCAATATCCGGTTTATAGGCAACGCCCAGCAGAAGAATTTTGGAACCATTGATGCTCTTCTTTTCCCGGTTGAGCATATGGCTGACCCTTTCTACTACGTATTCAGGCATGTTATTGTTGATTTCGCCAGCAATTTCTATCAGGCGTGTATGATAATCATAGCCACGGGCTTTCCAGGTCAAATAGAATGGGTCAATGGGAATACAGTGTCCCCCCAGTCCAGGTCCAGGATAAAAGGCCATAAACCCATAAGGCTTAGTCTTTGCCGCATCAATCACTTCCCAAACCGGAATGTCCATCCGCTTACAAAGAATGGCCATTTCGTTGGCAAGCGCAATATTGATGTTCCGGAAGGTGTTCTCCAGAATTTTCTCCATCTCAGCTACCTTGGGGCTAGAAGCCTCAAAGATGTCGCTATCCAACACATTGCCATAGAGTTTCGCTGCCAGCTTGGTGCACTCAGGTGTAACACCACCAACGACTTTAGGGGTATTTTTCGTTTTATATTCTTTATTGCCCGGATCTACCCGCTCAGGAGAGAATGCCAGAAAAACATCCTTCCCCACAGTGTATCCCTTTGCTTCAAACAAGGGCTGGATGACCTCTTCTGTGGTGCCAGGGTAAGTGGTGCTTTCCAGCACTACTAACATTCCCGGTTTGGAGTACTCAGCAACCGCTTTAGCAGAAGACTCCACATAAGAAATATCCGGCTGATAATATTTGTCCAGCGGAGTGGGCACACAGATGGCAACACAATCACATTCATGAATATGGGCAAAATCAGCATAAGCTGTCAGCCGCCCCTCGTCTACAATTTTCTTTAGATCGCTATCCACCACATCGCCGATGTAATTATGGCCGGAATTGACCATATCCACCTTTTTTTCTTGGACGTCAAAACCTTTGACGATATAGCCTGCCTTGGCCTTTTCTACCGCCAGAGGAAGGCCAACATAACCCAGTCCTACAACGCCCAACACTGCGGTCTTGTTTTCAATTTTCTCCATTAATTTTGCGTACATCACTATATTCCTCCATCCTGCCCGAGCTGTCTCTGTGCAGCATAAATTTTTATTGGTCTGCCGACTCGTTGCCGTAGATTTCCTTTACATTATCATTGTGCTCAAAGGTGGAAACAATATCCTTGACCGAGTCAAACATTTCGTCCATTCCCGGTAAAGACAGCGTCTCCTCCAAATGCTTGACATTTTTAGCAAACCAATTGAGATTGTTCTCCACCGGTTTATTAATATAAATTTTGTTGTTTGACGTTTTGGTGGTATTTTCCTCCGCCAGACTAATCTCTTCAAACAACTTTTCGCCAGGACGCAGTCCAGTAAATACGATTTTGATGTCCTTTTCCGGTTCAAGTCCTGAAAGCCGAATCATATCGCAAGCCAAATCATAGATGAGCACCGGCTCTCCCATATCCAGCACAAAGATCTCTCCACCGTCTGCCATTGCGCCGGCCTCTAAAACCAATTGCACAGCCTCCGGAATGGTCATAAAGTATCGCCGCATCTCCGGATGCGTAACCGTGACAGGTCCGCCCTCTTCAATCTGCTTTTGAAAGAACGGAACCACACTGCCGTTGGAGCCCAACACGTTGCCAAAGCGAACCGCAGCAAAATCTGTATCTGAGACCTTGTCCATCATCTGGATTACCATTTCAGCAATCCTTTTCGAGGCCCCCATAATATTGGTGGGATTAACGGCCTTGTCCGTGGAAATGAGAATGAATTTTTCCGCTTGATGATTAATAGCCACCTGGGCTACATTGATCGTCCCAAACACATTATTCTTAACGGCTTCCTTTGGATTGAGTTCCATCATAGGCACATGCTTATGAGCCGCCGCATGAAACACCAACTGAGGTTCGAACTCCTTGAATATTTCGTCCATTCTTTTTCGGTCTCTCACCGATCCCAGACGGATAGAGTACCGGGTTTGATCGTAAATTTCTTTGAGTTCATTATCAAAAGCAAAAAGGCCGTTTTCATTGATATCAAAAACAATCAGCTTCTTTGCCCCAAAACGAAGCACCTGTCGGCAAATTTCTGATCCAATAGAGCCACAGCCGCCAGTAACTAATACCACCTTATCTTGGACAAAGTCCTTAACCGCTTTCATATTCAGGTGTACGCTGTCCCGACGCAGCAATTCTTCCAGGTTAATGGTATTAAGCCGCGCGTTCTCCACCCGTTCTTCCAAGTTATCAATGGTTCCAAAGCGGCGGATGGTGCATTTTTTCGATTTGCAGGTCCGAATGAGCTGTTTGAGGAAATCTTTATCCGCATTGGCAATAGCTACAATAACTTCGTCAATATGCAGATCATCTAGGATTTCGGGTAGTTCATCAAAACCGCCATAAACCTTGACGCCCGCCACCTTACATCCATGAAGTTCCTTCTTGTCGTCCAGGTAAGCCACAACCTGCATCCCGTCTTCTGGGTGGTCATAAAGCTTTTTGTGCAGATAAGCGCCCAACTCCCCTGCACCATAAACCAAAATACGGCGCATGTGCTTCTTTTTTCGTATTCCCTGTAGCTTATTCTTGATGAAAATAACGAAAACCACAGAAAACCGGCCGAGCAGCATACTCAGCAACATGACGCCGGAAATTAGAATCATTACCTCAAAGGGAATTCCCTGACGTAAAATCCGGTCTGTAGCAATGGCAATGACGCCGAATAAAAGGACCGATATCACCTGTCGGATTACTTCCGACAGCCCCGCATGGCGCCACACTGAGTTATAGCATCGAAAGATAATATTGAGTCCAATAATCACCAGGGCACAAAAAAGAATATAGCTCCCTTGGTTATTGAGATAATACTGAGGAATTTCTCGGAAAAAACCAAACTTTAGTTTAAAACTAATTTGTACAGAAAACCAAGTACATAAAAAATCCCATAGTACCAAAGAAGATATATAAAAAATCCTATTTGCCTTTTTCATTCCAACCTCCGCGGCAAAATCCTTATTTCCACTGCAAAAATATATTTTCCTCTTTCAATAAACAAGGCAATATCTGTTCGGAAACATACTGGATTCCAACAAACATCGCCACTTCGTGAGAGTGTATTTGAGCTTTGCTCAACTTGCAAATTATACCATCATTATACGTTTGCCTTGCTTTCCTGTCAATTATTTATAGCATCTTTACAAAAAAACTTGTATTTTATCGTGAATGGTGACAAATCACATTCTCACTATTTAGAAATATTGACGCAATTGACAAAAGATTGCAAACCTTTTGACTTCCAAAGAAATGGTTACTTCATTTCTCCTATATGGCTACTAAACAGCTAAAATCTTGGCTTTTCAATTTTATAATTGATATTTATCAGTGTAATTCTTTTTCTCGCTTATTGCCGATATAAGCTCCTTCCTTACAACAACCAACCATTTTATACCCAATTGATTCG
>NZ_CBDTOK010000023.1:0-11788 GCF_965361945.1 Zongyangia sp.
AGGGCCGGGAGGGCCTTGGGTTCCACCGCCGCCGCTGCCTCCGGTGGAAAACTTCATCCATGTATCGGTGTCGGTCAGGGGAACCCCTTGGGCGTCCTTTCTGGCCAGATAGGACTGGTTGCTCTCGGGGTCATAAATCATATCCAGCCGCTCGTAGGACGCCTGGGCGTCATAATCTCCCCGGGGCGTCAGGGAAACCTTTCCTAAATCTTTCATCCCTTCATTCCTCCTCATCCAAATCGAGATCCAGCATCAGCCGGCCGGTGGTTTCGTCCACCTGAAAATCCGCCCTGTCAAAATCCGCCTCGGCCAGGATGCCGCTGGAAATATAGGCCCCAAGCTCCCCATCCCACAGCTGCCAGCATCCATCCTCACCGATGACCGGGCCGTGGGAGGCGGCCTGCTCCGACTTCTGGGCCCACTGCTGGGCCGTGGTGCTGGCGGCGCTGGCCTGGGCCGCGGCGGCCAGGGCCTGGGAGAGGATCTTGTCCAAAACTGTGGGGGTCTCTGGGTTCACAGGCCCAGCGTCCAGGGATTCCACAATCTCCACCTGGCCCGGCTGGCTTTCCCACTGGAAGTCCTCCCCCTTGATGGAGATTTGCAGCTGCAGCACCCCCGCATAGGAGGTCTGGGGAGGAGCCAGGGTCCAGACGCAGTGGATTTCCCCGTCGGTCACGGTGGGATCTGCCAGGTGCAGGTCGTCCCGGCCGCCGGAGGAGATGGTCTTGAGGAAGATTTCGTAGCCGGACAGATCCACGCCGCCGTAATAACGGGGGAGGCGGATGAGCACCGACTGGGAGTTCTCGTCGTTTCGCACCGCGATCTTCTGATAAACCGAGGGGATCTGGAGCCGGCGCTCCACCACCGTGATGGAGGGGCGCTTTTGGGCCTCCAGAGGCTCTAGGGGGATGATCTGCCCATCTTCCCCGGCAATGCCCTCCACAATCTGGAGGGAGACCACCTCGCTGTGCCACAGCCTGGCGTCCAAGCCGCTGACCACAAGCTGCACCCGGAGAAGCCCCGGCACACAGGTGGCCTCATTGCTCACCTGCCAAAGGAGCGCCGTGCCGCCGGCTCTCTCTTCCTTTTGCAGGGGCACCATCCCCTGAAATCCGTCGGCCCGGCAGAAGCTGAGGCAGGCGATCCCCTGGGACAGGGGCAGGGGTTCTTCCCCCTTTTCCAGGATAAATTCCACCTTTTCCACCCCGCTGTCGTTTTGCATCCCCAGAGGGGCGCCGTCATGGAGCAGGGAGCGGCCTTTGACCCATATTTTCATCATTTCACCGCCTTTATTTTTTCGTCGGGTATTTTTCCCTACATCCATCCTCCCTTTTGGTTTGCCGGTTGCAGGGGTCTGTGCAACATGGCCTTGCCTTGCTGGGCAAAAGCTGTTTGGCCCTGAATCCGGCCTCCTTTTCCCACAGCAAACGCCCGGAGGCGGGTTTCTGCCTCCGGGCGTGATATCATGGCTTTTTATTTTTTCTCCAGCTCCCGGATCCGGCGCTCCAGCAGGGCGTTTGCCTGGATCAGCCGTTTGATCCGGTCGTTTAATTTCGAGACGATGGCGGTGATGGACATGAGGATCGTCATGGTGAAGAAAAGCCCCAGGGCAAAGATGGTGTTCATGGGCTCCGCCACCCCCAGCAGCCGGGCCGCCCAGTTGATGAGGGTGGGGAAGAGGATGAACACCAGCATGAGGACGCCGGAAAAGATCCAGAGCAGGGAGTATTTCAGGTTGAGGGATTTTCTTTTGAGGAAAAGGAGGATCAGGTAGAAATAGAGGAGCAGGCCGCAGAAGAGGAAGAAACGGAGCACCATATTCATCTTTTTTTCTCCTTCCGGAAGGTCAGCCGGTACAGGGCGATGGCCAGGGAGACTTTCAGCATATAATACACCGTTTTCCACCTTTTGATGGAGGATTCCCCGCCGGCCCGCTCCCGCATGACCACCGGCACCTCCTTCACCCGGCCGCCGAACATGGCCGCGGCGATAATGGCCTCCGGCTCAGGGTAGTCCTGGGCGTAATCCCGGGCGTAAATCTCCATAAAGCGGCGGTTCACCGCCCGAAAGCCGCTGGTCACATCCCTGACCCGGATGCCGCTGCACAGCCGGATGAGACCGCTGAGAAAGCGGATGCCAAACCGCCGCAGCCCGGAGGACTGAAATCCCTCCCCTGTGAGGAACCGGGAGCCGATGACCACCTCCGCCTCCCCCTGCTGGATGGGGGCGATAAGCTTTTCCAGATAGGCTGGGTCATGCTGGCCGTCCCCGTCCATCTGAACGGCGATGTCATAGCCCCCGTCCAGGGCGTAGAGATAGCCGGTCTGGACCCCGCCTCCAATGCCCAGGTTTAAGGGCAGGCTGACAAAGGACAGCCCCCGCTCCATACACACCTGCTGGGTGGCGTCCCGGGAGCAGTCGTTGACCACCAGGCAGTCGGCCTGCGGCGCCGCCGCCTTGATTTCACCGACCACCTGGGCGATATGTTCCGCCTCATTGTAGGCGGGGATGATGATGAGGGTTTTCATCCTTTGCCTCCTTTGCACATGTACTTTTTGAGGATGGGCCCGGGGGAGAAGAGAAAATCCAGGAGCTTATTTTTTCCCGCCAGGGCCCGCGCTCCCATGGGGAGCAAAATGCCGGCGGCCGTCCCCAGGGGGACGCCAAGCCAGGGGATTCCCCAGCCGGCCAGCCCAAGGAGGGCCCACACCCCCTCATAGCAGAAGCCGTGGAGGAGATAGACGGCCAGGGTATCCCGCCCCATCCGGGCCAGGAACTTCCACCTGGTCAGAAGCTTCCGCCGCCGGAACAGCCACAGGCAGGCATAGGCCCCGGGGACGCCGAGCAGGGCTTTGAGATATAAGTCTGTAATGAGAGCCCCATCCCGCTCAAAAAAGCTGACCGCCGCCCCCGCCAGAAAGAGGAAGGCTGCCAAAACCACCGGCAGGGGGCCGCCCTCCAGGGCCTTGGGATGGCGCTCCAGCAGGGCGCCGCCATAAAAGCAGAATCCGTAAAAGAGAAAGACGCCCGCCCCGTTATGCCAAATCCCCGCCAGCAGGCTGGAAAAGAGCAATAGCCCCGCCACCGCCCCCTCCCGGCGGAGAAGGGCGTCTAACAGGGGGAGGAGCGCCGACAGGGCCATGAGCACCGGCAAAAACCAGTAGGCGGCTACCCCCTCCATCCCGGCGGAAAGCAGCCGCTGGCCCAGGCTGCCCTGGGTCTGCCGGGTGAAGGAAAGGATGCCTTGGACAAGGCCGAACACCGCCCCGGGGATGCCCAGGGCCAGCGCCCGGGAAAGGATGTAGCCGCCCATCCCCTGGGGGCTTTGGCGGAACCTCTCCCCCCGGGGGCCGTAAAGATAGCCGCTGGCGGCGAAGAACAGGGGCATGTGAAAGGAGTAGATCAGATAAAGGGCGCCGCCCCACAGGGTTTCACCCGGCCCGGCCATGGTGTGGATACAGTGGCCCAGCACCACCAGCAGGATGGCAAAGCCCTTGAGGCAGTCCAGCCACAAAATCCGCTCTTTCATCGTCCTTTTCCTCCCAGCATCTTCCCATAGATGTTTTCCACCGCCGCCACCATGGCCTGTGGAGAAAACTCCTTGGCCGGAATCTGCCGAAACTGGGCTTTGCCGGAGATCACCTGCCACAGTTTTTCACAGAGATCCCCGCTGTCCCGGTTGCGGAAGGGAAGGCATCGGCCATAGACCACCTCGGGCAGGGAGCCTCCGTCGCTGTGGATGAGGGGGGCCCCCTGGGCGCAGGCCTCCACTGCCGAATATCCAAACCCTTCGGTGATGGAGGGGACCACCACCGCCAAGGCCTGGGGAATCATGGCGGAAAGCCTCTCCCGCTCCACCGGGTCCCGGACGATGACCTTCCCCTCTAATCCATATTCTTTGACAAGGGAGAGGAATTTATCCTTCTGGGCCTTGGGGTCATTTGCCAGGATAAAGCAAAACCGCGTGTCCCCAAAGGCCGCCTCCCCATATCTCTCCAAAAGGAGCCGGATGGCCTTGAGATAGACAAAAATCCCTTTGGGCTGCCCCGGCCGGCCGTAATAGAGAAAGGCCCGGGTTTTGGGGGAGAGGCCAAAGTATTCCCCCATCTCCCCGCCTTCTCTGAGGGAGGACGGGGCTTTTTGAGCCGCGGCCATGGGGTAGACGCATCCGACCCGCTCTGTGATCCCCAGCTTTTCCATATCCGCCTGGGTGGCCAGGGAGTCGGCTATCCAGAAGTCATAGTCCCGGGTGATGACGTATTTCTCAAAGGCCCGGAAGGCCGCCGCCTTCAGGGGATTTTCCTCAATCCATCCCCACCTTTCCCCCAAAGCCTCGTGGACGGTGATGACAATGGGGCGGCCCTGCCGCCGGGCCTGGCGCCGGGCAGGGGGCGCCGGGGTAAAGGTGGTGGTATGGACGACGTCGCACCAGCGGATATGTTCCGCCAGGTCCCGGCACCGGACCAGGGGATGGCCAAAGAGGATGGGCCAGGGGTAGTAGAAAATCTCGTAGCCGTCCATCTCCCGGCGGCCCCGGGCTCCCGGCTCCTCACAGCAGATGACCCGCACCTCATGGCCCCGGCGGGCAAGGCTGTGGGCCAAATCCATAAACAGTTTTTCCACCCCGCCCACATGGGGGTAAAAGTGGCCCACCACCATACATATTTTCACCCTTGTTTTCCCCTTTCCTTGTGATATTTCCAGCCCAGGAAGAAAAGCATCAAAAGCGCCAGGAGCAGCATCACCGCCCCATAGGAGAGCACCGCTCCCATCATCCCGGCGGCGGAAACCCAGGCGCCGGGCAGAAGCAGCGCCGCCGCAAAGGCCGCTCCCGCGCTGGCAAAGATACTGCCCTGGCACCGGAGCACCGTCAGCACATAGTAAAGCAGGTTGGCCGTCCCGTGGAGGCCGCCGCCCACCAGGATGAGGAGCAGATGGGTACGGTAGGGGGAAAGCTCCACCCCGTAGATCCCTTCCAGCACCGGGATCCCCGCTGCGAAGGCGGCGGCCAGGGTCGCTGCCGTCGTCCCGACGGTGAACAGAAGCAGCCGGGTCACCGCCCCTCGAAACTTCTTTCTCCGCCCCGCCTGCCAATCCTCCGCCAGGTCGGTGATGATGGGCTTGAAAATAAAGGTGGAAAAGAGATAGATCACCTGGGCGGGCATGGAGATGATGTTATAGTAGGTCTGGTACTGCTCCGGCAGCAGCCGGTCGATGGCGTATTTAGGCGCGTTCACCAGATAGGCCAGGATAAACAGGGAGAAAAACAGCGGGGCGCATCGGGCAAAGAGCTGCCCCACCGGCCGAAGCCTTCTCGTCAGGGCCAATCTGGCATACCGCCGGCAGGGGAGAAGGCCAAAGGCTACAAGCCCCGCTGCCGCCCCGGCCACCGCCAGGATACAGGCGAAGGTGAGCTTTTCCGTCAGCCACAGGGCCGCCACAAACAGGGTGGTGGAAAGGAGGGTGCGCAGGCATAAAGATTTTCCCGCCAAATCCATCCGCCCCTTCTGTTGGAGGCGGCCCTCCAGCACATCGGCCAGGGCGTCAAACATTTTGAAAACGCACAGGAGGACAGCCACCGCCGCCTTTTCCCCCCGGTAACCGCTGAGAAAGGCCCAGGAGGCCCCGGCCCCTACCATAAGGGCGCAGGTCAGAAGGCGGTGGGTCAGGTATTGGGGAAAGGTAAACTCCTCCTCCATATCCGACGCCTGGTAGGCCCTGACCCCAAAGGCGCCCAGGGTCATGAGCATCTGGGCCGTCACAAAGGCAATGGAGAATACTCCCCCTTCCTCAGCGCCGCAAATCCGGGTCACCGCCGCCAATAGGACCACTGTGGCTCCGGCATTTACGGTGCACCCCGCCATATTCCAGAAAAAAGCGCCTCTTTTTTTCATTTCACCACCTCCGTTAAGCGGGCAGTGCCCTCTACCACCACCTACCGCCGGGCGGGCAGTGCCCGCATCCAGGTCGCGCTTATATGTCAATCGCAACATAATTGCGTGCAACGCGGCAATGTCACCGCTAAAAACAAAGGCACATGGGCGGTTTCGGCGGAAGCCGACGATTTTTTCGAATTGAGCGGGGGCCGGCTACCGCCGGAGGATATCGCGCTTATGTGTCAATCGCAACATGGTTGCGGGCATCGCGGCAGCGTTACTAATAAAACTCAGGGCGCGTCTAGCTGCCCGCTAGGGCCGCCGCCAGGCGCGCGCCGCCTTCTCATAGAGCCCGGCTTTTTTGAGCAGGGGAGCCGCCACCTTTTTTACCAACCGCTGGGGCAGGGAGAGGCGGCTGTATTTTTGCAGGACAAAGTCAAAGCCCTCCCGGCGGTATTCCTCCCAGAACTGGTCGGTTCGGGGCGGCCGGGCGGTGGGCCGCGCCAGGTTGGGCTGGAAAAACTCCTCCGCCCTTGCCCTCTCCAGGGAGAGGACAGGGGCCAGCTCCCTGAGCAGCTTTTCCCCCTTGGGAGTATTGACCAGCACCAAAGAGGCCCCCTGGCCCTGGTCGATCCGGGGATGGGTATGCCCGGCGCCCCAAAAGTCCGCCATGGTCAGATCCCCGGCCCGGTGGAGGTCACAGCACTGGCACCGGTAACAGCCGGGGGCCAGACAAACCCCTGCCCAGAAAAGCCGGTAGAAGGGATTGTCCTCCCAGCTCTCCTCCAAAATCCGGTCCCCCACCCGGATTTTCATCCGGGTCCGGTTCCAGCCCCGGTCCTTGTTGCGAAACTCCACATCCTCCAGCGGGCCGTACCGCCCCTTCAGCCGGGCCAGGTAATCCTCCCACAGCCGGGAGCTGGAGGTGCCGTGGCAGATAAAGTCGCAGAGGATGAGGCCGTCGGCGGGAACACGCCGGGCCGTCAGGAAATGGCGCAGTCCCCGGACCTGGCAGGGGGTGCCGGTGAAGAGGACGGGACGGCCCTGCTCCAAATCCTCCCGCACCCCCAAAAAGGCGTCTCCCACCCGGCTTTGGACATATTTGGAGCCCCGCATCCCATCCCGCTGCTCCGCCGTGGTCCCCCGGATATGGGCGACGGAAAAATCCCCGGCAAAGGCGGCGCCGTAGATCACCCCGCCCCGGGCCAGCAGATGGTCGGACACCGCGGTAAAAAATCCGCCGGAGGAACTGTGCTTCACCACCTGGGGACTTTTGTGCTTTGCCGCGTAAAAGCGTGGGAAGCCCTCCTGTCTTGGGGGCAGGGAAATAGAGCCTTTTTCGTGGATGTACTGACAGACCCGGCGGCACATGCCGCACTGGATGCATTTTTCCGGGTCAATGGATGGATACCAAAAACCCTGCCCATCCCGGAACATGGTGATGGCCGAGGTAGGGCAGACGCTTTTGCAGGCGGTGCAGCCGCAGCAGTCCTCTTTTTTCTCCCAGAGTTTCATGAGCTTTCTCCTCCTTGGGTGAGCCCCGCGATTTTTTTCAGATACCGGAGGGATGCTTCCCGCTCCCTTTCCAGCCTCCTTTCCACCCCGCTGTAGTCGATTTCCCGGGAAAAGCTGTCCAGCTGTCCCGGGGAGAGGATCCGCCCCTCCAGGCCCAGGGTGGAGAGCAGGTGGCCGATCCGGCCGCTGGTCTTTTGGATCGATCCTCCCGTCTCGGTGAAAAACCGCTTGTGAAACAGGATGGAAAACACCGTGCCGTGAAAGGAATCGGTGACGACAAACTCCGCGTCCCGGATCAGCCTCAGCCACTGGGCCGGGCCGGCGTCCATCCGCCACCTGGCCCGGAGGGGCCTGCCCAGGGGCAGGGAGACCACCTGGATGGGATATCCCGTTTTCTCCCCCAGCTGCCGGGCAAAATCCAGCATGGCGCTGGAAAATCCCAGCTGATAGACCAGGATGTAGGGGGTTCGGCCCGCCGGCTCCCCTTCCGCCAGGGCCTCCCACGCCTCGCCCGGCAGAAGGAGGGTGGGGTCCAGGGTGACCTGGGCCCGCCGTCCCAGAAGCTGTCCGATGATCTTGGCTCCTGATTCCTCCCGCACCGACAGGTTCTGAAATTTTTGCAGGTGCCGGCGGTAAAATTCCTCCTGGCCCGGGGGAAGGTGGGAAAAACCGAAGCTGGCCGAAAAGCTGAGTCTTGCCACGTCCGGCGGGACAAAGTCCAAAAGGTAGGTAGGATCCCCTCCGTTGACCTGGCAGTTCCACACCTGGTCGCTGCCGGTGAGGAAGGCGTCGTATTCCCGGCCCAGCTGGGGCAGTTCCCGGCGGGTCACCGGTCGGCTGAGGGGCATGGTTTCTACAAAGGAGGAAAATTTCCCCCGGCGGGGAAGCCGGGCCAGATGCCCCGCCACCCCCAAAAGATAGCCGCCCGCCCCTTTGGCGGCGATCTGATCCAGGGCGTAGGGCCGGGCCAGGGCGGGACAGCGGTAGTTGATCAGCTCCGCCTGGGCCCCGGCCTCCCTGAGCAGCCGGGTGAGCGCCCAGGCCTGCAGGGCCGCCCCGTAGTTGGAAGCGAAAAAATAGGTCAAAATTCCGATTTTCATTGGGTATCCTCCTGGCCCGCCATGGGCTCCCATCCGCCGGACTCCTCCTCCGGGGCGTAATCGGTCTCGGCCTCCAGGATCCGGAAGGAGAGGGAGCGGGTGTCCAGCGAGCCCTCTAATTCCTCGGCGGGGACAAAGGTGTGCTCCGGCAGGAAGGTCACCCGGAAGTCCTGGTCGGGGGAGGTGCGGGTCAGGGTCAGGGAATAGGTTTCCTCCTGGCCGGTGACCACAATCTCCTGCTCCCGGCCGGCGCCGTCCACGCAGGAGACGGAGAGCCGGTCAAAATGCATGGTGTCCGCCTGAAAGGTCAGCACCATCTCCCTGGCGTCGGTGGGCATCCAGATCTCCAGGGCCGCTTCTTCCCCCACCCAGCGGTCCTCGTAGATATCCTTTTCTTGGATTTTGCCCCGCAGCCGTTTAGGCGCTCCGTTTTCTTTGTAGACATATCCGCTTTCATTGCGCAGCGCCAGGTCATAGCCGGAGATGTCCAGCTCCTCCTTGCTGACGATATAATCCCACTCGCTGACCCGGACGGTGGTAAAGGTGTCGTTGAGCCCCTGCAGCTGTGTCAGCTCCGGAGCCAGGTTCCCCTTTTCATCCACCCCCAGGTTGGCGGAGGTGCAGAAATAGTAGGGAAGCTGCAGCCAGCACTCCTCCTGGGCCAAGCCCACCTTGCCGGGAGCCACCAGCAGGATATTTTCGTTGCCCGGGGTGACCTCCCCCATGAGATAGTCGTTGATCTGCCGGGCCGCCGCGTCCCGGGAGGCGAATTTCTCCCGGTATCCCGCCATGGTGGCGTACTGAAAAGCGCTTCCTATGAGGCCGTTGGCCACAAGGGCCAGACAGACCCACAGGTACAGCGCCTTGGCCTTTTTCACAAAGAGGAGGTAGCCTCCCAGGATGGCGGCGATGACCGCCGCCGCCCGGACGATCTCCACCCCGCCGGCCTGGGCCAGCTTCAGGAGCAGTTCCAGGCTGGGGCAGTCGGTTCCGGCGCCGATGGGCAGTAGGAAACAGAAGGTCATCAGGGCCATAAAGACGCCGCCCAGGGCAAAAAAACGGGCGGGCGGCCGCCTGTCCCCCAGCCGGGGATACAGGGCGAAAAACAGGGCCAAAAAGGGCACCATCATATACCAAAGGTACCGGAAGTGGAGCCGGATGCCCTGGGACTCGCTTTCACTGAGGGCCACGGTAAAGCAGAGCATCCCCACCGTGGCCAGGATGGCTCCCGCCGTCAGGATGAGCAGCTTCTTTTCCTGGGGGAGCAGCCGGCGCCACATCGCCCAGGGGAGCAGCACCACAAAGATGCCCATCAGCAGGATGATCCCCGCCAGGTAGTAGAGGGCCATGACAAAGGCTTGCAGATAGACAGAAAGGTTCGAAAGGTTTTGAAAGAGGAGGGAGAGGGCGCCCCCGCTGCTGGTGGCTCCCCGGGACTGGTTGAGCAGGAAATAAATCCGGTTATAGCTGAGCCAAAAAGCTATAAAGGAGCCCAAATAGGCCACGGCATTCATGAGATTCTGCCGGCGGCGTCCCCGCTCCGTCACCAGGACATAGACAAAGTAACAGGCCATCCCCGCCACCATCCCAAGCCCCATCTGCTTGCAGGAGGTCACCAGAAGGGTATAAGCGGAAAGACCCACCATCTTGGGCACTGTAGGCGGTTTCTCCCCTGTGACAAGCAGGGTGAACAGGCAGAAAAAGCCCATGAGCAGGGGAAAGTACAAGCTTTCCTGGAAGATGCGCATGGAGACGGACAGCTCCGCCAGGCAGGAGATGACGGCGCAGAGGAAAAACGCCTTTTTCCGCTCCCCGATGATCCGGCGGGCCATGATGTAGATGGGGAAAACGGCGGCGGAAATCAGGATGCAGTTGGCCACCAATGCCGCCGTGTAGGCCGCCTGTCCGTCGGAAAACAGCAGGTTGCACAGGGCGATGACCACCGAATAGAGCACCTCGGAGTAGCTGAGGTTTAACCCCCGCAGGACGATCTTCCCCGTCTGGGCCAGGGACTGGCCGGTCTTCCAGTGGAGCAGCTCGTCATAAAAGATGCTCCGCTCCCCAAAGCTGAGGGCGCAGACCGTCCGGAGCAGGGCCGACGCTACAAACAGCAGCGCCAGGGCCAGGGTCACCCTTGTTTTCTCCTCACCGAGTTTTCCCTTCCATCCCGTCAATGAAATTCCTCCCTTCCCCTTTTTGGATGTAAAAGAGATTTTCGATTTCCTCCGCCGCCTTCCGGCAAAGATAAGGCCGGTAGTCTTTCTGGGCCTCCCGGAGTTTTTCGGCGATCCGGCCGATGAGCCGGCGGGACGGGGCCAGAAACTGGATTTCCTCCCAAAGGCGCCGGGCGGCCGCCTGGTTTTCCTCCCGGCAACCCGGTATCATCAGCGTTATGGGGCCGCTGTAGGCCATTCGGAGGGCCCCCTCCGCCGGGGCGGAAAGGGCGATGGCGCCCAAAGCCCGGTCCTGGATCCCTTCCAGAAGGCTGTAGGCGGCGGGATCGGCCTGATCGCCATGCCGCCGGTGGTTTTTCCGCCGCCGGAAATCTCGGAGGGCCCGCTCCCCGTAAAGGCGGCGGAAGAGGGCCTCCCCATCTTCCCCCCGGGCTTCGCTGTATCCCCCAAAGAACCGGCGGAGGCTGGCGTCCTCCATGACCATCACCCCCGGATAAGCTCCGGCCAGGTTATAGACAGAGCCGTAGCGGTCCCAGTCATCCCCCAGGCGATAGAGGAGAAGGTCATAGCCGGAAAGGGAGGCCGGGGTCGCCTCCCCCGTTGGAAGGGGGAGGCATTCCACCCGGCCCAGAGCGGAAAAGGCCGCTTTTACTGTGTCCTCCCGGACTTCCGGCGCAAAGTATCCTATCTTCATCATCTTCCTCCTCCCCTCCCGGGGCGGCGCTGTGGTTTCAATCGAGACCTATTTGCGTGCGCCGCGGACAGTGTCACAAACAAAACTCAGGGCGCGTCCTGCCCGCCGCTAGGCGCGGGCAGTGCCCGCTGCCAAGCCGCGCTGTAGTGCCATTCGCAACAAAAACGCGTGTGTCGCGGACGGTGGTTTTAATTATGCCGCGGGCGCGATTTGCTGCCCGCTAGGGCCGCGTCCTGCTCGCCGCTAGGCGCGGGGGATATCCAAGGGGGAGAGGCGGCCATGGGGCGACTGAGGCGTATTCCCAGGAGAGCTGTGTTGGAGGAAAGGACATAGCTATCAAGAAAAGGCTATGCGGCAGCCAGCCGCCGCCCCCTTGGATCACTTTTGCATCCTTTTCTTGAGAGAAAAGGATGTGCCCGCCCCGGCATG
>NZ_CBDTOK010000024.1:0-7810 GCF_965361945.1 Zongyangia sp.
GCCCCGATCTCCAGTTGGGCGGTTGCGGTCGGCTCCACCATGGAGTCCTCTGGCGTAGCGGATGGCATGTCCACCTTTATCCAGACCATCCCCTTTAATCTCTACGCCCTTCTCACCATTGTTATGATTATTTTTATCTGTTGGACCAATCTGGATTTTGGGCCCATGGCAAAATTTGAGCACAATGCGATTTACAATAACGATCTTCATTCTAATCCCGACCATCCGCAGGATATCGAAGAAGAAAATTCCCGCATTGGAAATAAAGGCAAAGTTTATGATTTGATTATCCCCATTGTGGCGCTGATTATCTTTTCCATCCTGGCTATGCTCTATGTGGGCGGCCTGTTTACCGGTGAGGCTTCTTCTATTGGCGAGGCTTTTGGTAACACAGACGCCTCCAAATCCCTTTGCATTGGCGGATTTGCCGCGCTGGTTGTAGCATTCATCCTGTTCTTACCCCGCAAGATCCTGGGCTTCCGGGAGTTCATGGATGGTATTACTGAAGGTGTAAAATCCATGGTGCCTGCCTATATCATCCTAACCTTGGCCTGGACCATCAGCGGTGTATGCAGCGCCGATTACCTAGATACCGGCGGCTTTGTTGGTCATCTTGTGGCTACCAGCAGTATGCCTATGCAGCTTCTTCCCGCTGTTGTTTTCCTGGTGGCCAGCCTTCTTGCCTTCGCAACAGGTACCTCCTGGGGAACTTTCGGTATCCTAATTCCTATTGTAATTCCTATTATTAATGCGACAGGTTCTGACCTACTTGTTCCTGCTCTGGCAGCGACTTTGGCAGGCGCAGTCTATGGAGATCATATCTCCCCCATTTCGGACACCACCATTCTCTCTTCTACCGGTGCCCACTGCAATCACATCGACCATGTGACAACACAAATTCCCTATGCTACTATGGTAACCGCAGTCTGCTTTGTTGGATTCCTTATCGCGGGCTTTACCAACAATGCGTACATTACCCTGGGTTCTTCCCTTGTTCTGCTGCTCGCCGTTCTGTGCATTCTCAAGGTCATTCAAAAGAAAAAAGAAGCCAAGGCTTAAATCAAAAAGGGAGCCGTATTTTTGATACGGCTCCCTTCTCTCATGCTCAAGGGGCAGTGCTGAAAACAGCACTGCCCCTTGATTTGTGGGATTAATCTATGATGGTTTCTTCTGTAATTGTCACTCCCATTTCTCCAGCATCGATATAAGCGGAGGTGTGTACGTCCCAACTCTCTCCTACCTTCTTCAGGTCCTCCTTTAAAAAGTCCGGGGCCTTATCATAGGGGATATAAAACTGCTGGCATTGCAAGGACCCCTCTACATGGAAGGCTACCACATACCCGTCTGTGCTCATCTCATATTGCTGATAAGCACACTGGCAAAGCTGCGCAATCTGCGCGGCATCTTCGTACTTGGCAGAGATATCTGTCCCCCACATTCCATCTTCCAGGTCAGAAAACGAAAAGCGGTAAAAGTCGTCAGGTTCATTGAGGAACAGTGGATATACTCCCCGCAAAGCGCCATGGGAGGCATAGGTCACATAAGCGGCCTTGACCTTTGAAGACTCTGTTTGCTTAGTTACATCCCAGCCCTTTTCTTTGAGAAATTCAATGGTGTTTTGATAGTGGGCCCCCAACACGACGACAGAATCATAGGTGCTTAGGCCACTCTTTTGCAGCCTCTGACGCGCTTTTTCTGGCAAGGCTGTGGGAGTAGCTGTAATAGAGAGGCATCCCAGTGCCGGTGTGTCAGGTCGGGCATATTCCTCCACAGTTTCCTCCCGGCGGTCAGCCGCGATGGCCGCAAAAAGCTCCTCCTGCTCTTCCAGGGAAAGTGGCAATACCTGGCCACCCCGGCCCAACGCATCGTAAAGACGGAAAGAATTAAACTGATTAGGCTCTACCATGGCGGACAGATCTGTCTGTTTACGGAATTCAGGAATGACGCCCAGATCATTAAAGAGAGGGAAGTCGCTATAATAGACCTTGTCATACTTTCGCTGGACGGTCATACCATTTTTCAGCCGATAGGTGATGGTAATCGGCATCCAGGTCATCTCTTCGCCATCTACCTCTATATTTTGATTGCCGAGGGGGACCCAACGCTGTGTCATCCGGGTGTGGATATTCTTAACCGCCTCAATGCCCTCAGGCGTGCGAAGGACAATGCCATTTCGGTTGCTTCCATAGAGATAGGGTTCTACTACACCATAGTAACTAATGGAAACACTGTCCACCTGATCGACTTCTGGAATCCGGTACTGATATCCGGTCAGGTCAAAGCGAACCACGGCAAAGAGGGCTAAAAAGCATCCCGCAAAAATGGCGTATCCCTTCATACTTTTGCCAAAGGTTCGGAAGCTGCGCATGGCTATGGCCTCTATCACAGTATAGGCAATGAAAGAGCCAAGGATCAGTCCCAATATCATCATGGCCACCGAATCAGAGGCCATGCCTCCAAATCCGAGGCTGAGCAGTAATCCTCCAATATAAGCGCCAACATATTTAGAGATTTCTTTGACCAGGGTTCTTCCTCCCACCCGGCCGGCTCGTTCACAGCCTCTTTTACGGAAGCCAATAATGGAAAGGATCAGACAAAGGATGGCTAAAACCAGATAGGCGATGATAACCGGCCACCGATAGGTGTCATTTTCCACGAAGATGCGGAAGCCCAGCAAAAAAGGATTGGACCACAAGATGCCAATACCGCCGTCTCCCAAGAAAAGATCAGTGTAAGGGAATCCCACCAGCATACGGGAAAGAGCTTCCAGGGTATAGGCAAAGCCCAAGCTAATCGCCGCTCCAATCCCCGCCGTATAGAGCACATGGTCCAGCAGTGTTGGCGTAAAGACGCCAACGAAGCAGACCAAGGTATAACTAATTGTGGTGGTCAGGCAAAGGGTAAGAAACTCTATGACCAGAGATAATACTTGAATATTTCCAGAGTTAGAAATTGCCCCTGTGAGGGCACAGGGCAGATAGATTGCCAGCAGCGGCAGCAAGGTGACCACAAGCCCCGCCAGATAGTGGGACAAAAATAAGGTGTGACGCTTGACCGGCAGGCTGTAATAGAGATCCGCCCGATCCCCATGATGAATAAACTGCAGCGCCATAACTCCAGTAAAGAGCGGTATCGCCACAGGCAGGACGAAGAGAAAAGCTCCACTGAGATCATAAATCGGCGCTGCCGGCATGGAGTCCAATATCTTCTGTCCTTCTACTGTGCGAATGATAAAAGGAACTGTAAAAACCGCCAGGTAGATCATAGAGGCGACGAGGCAGACACCACGCATCCGTTTGAGCTGATGAAAAAAGAGGTACCATCCCCGCTTATGAGAAGATGATGTTTTTATAGTCATAACCGACCGCCTCCATTTCTTTGATAAATATCTCTTCCAATGTCAGGGGGAGTTCTTCAAAAAACAGGGGATGATATCTCTCTAGCCTTTCTCTTAATGCTGCGGCGGACTCCTTGGCAATAAGGGTGACAAGGCTTCCTCGGCGTTCAATGCTAATGAGCTGCATCCCATCCAGGGCGTCCGGTTCCAGTGGCTTAGAGAAGGCCGCCTGTACCCGTACAAATTCCTCTTTTAGCTGATCCAGATCCCGCTCTAACACCAGTTTTCCTCGGTGGATAATGGCCACATGGTCGCACATTTCCTCGATTTCATAGAGGTTGTGGGAGGTGGCCACGACCGTCATCTTCCGTTGTGCCACCCGGTCGATCAATGTCTCCTTGACAGCTGCCCGGACCACCATATCCAGCCCGTCAAAGGATTCGTCCATAAGCAGGATCCTAGGATTACAGGAAAGGGCGATAATAATCATAGCCAACTTTCGAATGCCTTTGGAAAAGGTATTGATAGGCTTCTTTCGATCCATATCAAAAATTTGGCATAAGGTTTCAAAATCTTCAGGGGAAAAATCGGGATACATATGGGAATAAAATTCCGCTAATCCCTCACAGGTCATCCCCGACTGCACAAAGGGCTGGTCGCAGATCATAAATATCTGTTCCATTGCCTGTTCATGCTCAAAAATGGGGATATCATTCAATGTCACATTTCCCCCATCACCTTTATAAATGCCGGCGATAATCCGCAGTACCGTGGATTTGCCAGAACCATTGGAACCTATTAATCCAAAAATGGAGCCTTCTCTAATCTCAATGGAAAAGTCAGCGACTGCCGTCTCTTTGCCAAACTTCTTTGTCAAATGCTCCAAGCAAATCATATTCCATTCTCCTTCTGTGCGTAAACCTGATCCAGCACAGTTAGCAGTTCAGGCTTCTTTACTCCAACTTTCCTGCACTGGGTACAAATTCCCTCAAAGCGTTCTATTATCTTTTTCTGTAGGCTGCGAGTCACCTCGTCAGCGGAGGAAACAAAGCTGCCCTTGCCTGCCACCGAACAAATCACGCCGCTGCGTTCCAGCTCCTGATAGGCTTTGGAGACCGTATTGGGGTTGACTCCAAGATCTCGTGCCAGCAGCCGCACCGAAGGAAGTTGATCACCAGGCTCAAGGGCGCCCACCGCAATCAGCTGCGTGATTTTCTGGCACAACTGCTCGTAAATGGGGATCCTGCTGTGCATATCAAGGGTAATCACCTCATCCACCTCTCTGTATTAACTGTATTATATCGAATAGTACAGTTATAGTATATTCAATTTCCCCTGTCCTGTCAACCGTATTAAACAAAATATTGTCTTCCCCGTAATAAAATTTTGTCAAAGTGATTACATACACCGAAAAGGATAGAAAAAGTATTGAAAATCTGATAAAATAATGATAAAAATACTATTCTATATCTAAAAGAGTAACAAGGCTGTTCTGGCTTTTTGACACTTTGACACGGAATATAGCATGATTCTAGGACGAATTGGAGGTCTGAACCTATGCGAAAAACAAAAATCATTTGCACGCTTGGCCCCGCTACCGATCATAAGGAGACTGTCCGGCAGCTCATGCTTGCCGGTATGAATGTAGCGCGTTTTAACTTTTCCCATGGCACCCATGAAGAACACCTGAACCGTTTGAAAATCCTCAAAGAGCTTCGGGAAGAGCTGGGGCTCCCCATTGCGGCGCTTTTGGATACCAAGGGGCCCGAAATTCGGATTGGTACCTTTAAGGACGGTAAGGTCACCCTATCCCCTGGCAACCTCTTTACCCTGACGACTCGAGAAATAGAGGGGGATGAAACCATCGTCTCCATTTCCTTCAAAGGACTGGTTGCGGATGTAGATGTAGGCAATCGTATCTTATTGGACGACGGACTGATTGAATTGAGGGTCCGAGAGATTACCGAAACCGATATCATTTGTAAAGTAATCAATGGTGGCACCATCTCTGATCGAAAGGGAGTGAACATCCCCGGAGTCAGAGTTTCGATGGATTATATCAGCCCCAAGGATCGGGAGGATATCCTCTTTGGTATTGATAACGGCTTTGATTTTATTGCCGCTTCTTTTACCCGCTGCGCAGATGATATTCTGCAAATTCGGCAGATTCTGGATTCTCGCCATTGCAATACCATCCGCATCATTGCAAAAATTGAAAACAGCGAAGGCGTCGCCAATATCGACGATATTTTGCGGGTCTCTGATGGCATTATGATCGCTCGTGGAGACATGGGTGTTGAAATTCCCTTAGAGGAAGTTCCCATCATCCAGAAAAAACTGATAAAAAAAGGCTACACAGCGGGACGGCAGGTCATTACCGCTACCCAGATGTTAGACAGCATGATTAAAAATCCCCGTCCTACCCGTGCAGAGGCCACCGATGTAGCCAACGCCATCTATGACGGGACCAGCGCGATCATGCTTTCCGGGGAAACGGCCGCGGGACTTTATCCAGTGGAAGCGTTACAGACCATGTCCATTATTGCCGAACGAGCAGAGCGGGATATCGATTATAAAAAGCGCTTTTACACCCGGGATATTGATCCGATTTCCGACGTAACCAATGCTATTTCTCACGCCACCTGTACCACCTCTTACGATCTGGGAGCTTCTGCTATCATCACCGTCACTAAAACCGGCACCACAGCGCGTATGATTTCCAAGTTCCGTCCCTCCGTCCCCATTATTGGCGGCACCATGGAACCTCATGTATACCGGCAGTTGGCTCTGTCCTGGGGCGTCCTTCCGTTGATGATTGAGGAAAAGAAAAATACCGACGTTCTTTTTGAGCATTCAGTTGCCCGTGCCAAAAAAGCAGGTTATGTCAGTGATGGGGACTTGGTGGTAATCACCGCTGGTGTTCCCCTTGGTATTGCCGGAACCACCAACATGCTCAAGGTTCATATGGTTGGCGATATCCTAGTCACCGGAACCGGCATTGGTGCTTCTTCTGTATGTTCTAATTTATGTGTCGTCCGGGATGAGGATGAAGCCCTAAAAAAGTTTAAAAACGGGGATATCTTGGTGATTCCCAGCACCTCCAATAAAATTCTTAGCTTGATGAAGAAAGCGTCTGGTATCGTCACTGAAGCCGGCGGGACTAATTCCCATGCGGCAATTGTGGGGCTTGCTCTGGATATTCCCGTTATCGTCGGCGCCAAAAGTGCAGTTTCCATTCTCAAAAACGGTACCTCTGTCACCGTTGATGCCCGACGGGGCATTGTGTGTAACTCCACAAATGTTCAAGCATTATAAAAAATAAAGGAGCCAAGCAATCATGAGGTTTTCCTCCCCATCTATGTCGTTTTTAAGAAAGATAGTAGCTTGTTTTCTTCTAGTCTCTATGATTCTTACCCTTTCTTCCTGTAATGGAGAGGAGGAATCCTCTTCTGCTCCAGCACCGGTGGTAACCACTCCCCAGGTTACGGAAGCACCCTTGCCAGAACCAGAAGAAGATGATCAGCTCCAAATTCAGCAGCCTGATGCCGATACCCTGCAAAAGCTTACTGATATGCAGTCTGCCAACAGCGATACGGTAGCCTGGCTGACCATTCCCGACACCACGGTAGACAATGCCGTAGTTCAAGCTGAAGATAACGATTTTTATCTCCGCAAAGATGAATACAAACAGTATAATTTTTACGGGTGCTACTATGCGGACTACGAAAACACCATTGGTGAGCGAAATGTCTTATCCCGCAACACCGTTATCTATGGACACAACATGGATGACAACCAGGTGCATGGTCTAAAGTTTGGCCAGCTATTGAAATATCTTGATGAGGATTTCGCCACCAATCACCCCTATATTTATTTAACGACTCCCGATGACCAGATGGTTTTTAAAATCTTTGCCGCCTATTATTCTGATATTAACTTCAATTATATCAGCGTCAACCCCAGCGACTTAGAGTTTTTAAACATTCTTAATGAGGCGGAGGAGCGCACCGAATATTTCTATGATGTGGATGTCAACGCCACAGATAAAATTCTAACCCTATCCACCTGTACCTATAAATACGGCATGCGGGAGGATCAGCGTTTTGTCGTCCAGGCCCGTCTTTTAAGAGATGGCGAACAGATGCCTGAAACCGTCAGCATAACGAAAAATCCATCGCCGAAAGAGCCACAATTTTAATTAAAATAAAAAGGACCAGCCAGATGACTGGTCCTTTTTATTTTACGACTGCTAGGCTGTGGTGGGAATATAGGCGTCATAGATATAAAATGCCCTGCCTATTGCATCCAGCGCCGGGGAAACCAGATACTCTCCTGGGGGGCTATATCCCTCCGAGGCGCCGTCTCCAGCGTCGATAATAGGCAATTCTTCCAATGGTTTGGAGGAAATAATAAAGGAGCCCAGCTTATCTGTAGTAAAGGATACATGGCTCATTTCGGGAGAATACTCGGCCT
>NZ_CBDTOK010000025.1:0-13539 GCF_965361945.1 Zongyangia sp.
GTCCAGCATAATTTCGTCGGAGATTTCCTCCGCCAGACCCCGCCGGTCCGGGATCATGCGGGATACCGGCGAAGCGGAGATGGTGAGAGGCGGCGGCTCCTGGATGGAAACCTCCATCCTCCCCTCCGCCTTTTTGAGGGAAAAATCCGCCGGAGCCCGGTTTGGCAGCCCCCTTTCCCGGGGAGGATGAGAAGCCTTCTCCGCCGCCGGATCCAGCAGCCTTTCCGGGCTTTTGGGGGAGGGGGCCGCCATGGAGATAAGCCGCTCAAAGTAGGACATGCTCCCCCTCCTTTCCCTCCGCCATCAGGGAGAGATAGGCCCTCTCCACCTGGCAGATTTCCTCGACGCTGAGGCTTCGCAGGGCAGAAAGGGGGCTGTGAAAGACCCGGCGCCCCTGCCGGTAGAGACAGAGGGCGGCGATGCATCCCCCGTCGCAAAGGCGGGAAAGGTCCTCCGGCCAGATTTTTTCCAGGGCTTTGGCGGATTTTTGGGCGAAAGCCGCCCCCCGCACCGCGTCATAGGCGCTGATGGGCCTGATCTCATAGGGGTTCCCCCTGAGTGTGATTTCTTCCATTACACTTCCATCCTTTTGGAGGCCAGGATAGCCACCGACTCCAGCACCACATCCCCTACCGAGGAGCCCTCCACAATGTCGGACCACTCGCAGCCGGAGAAGATGATCCGCTTGTCCGGCTTGGCGATGACCACATTAAAGTCAGAAAGGGTGTAAAAATCGATGCCGTCGGAAAGGGCCGTGTCGGTGACATAGACCCGGCTGAGCTCGATGAGATAGCGGTTGCGGCCCCCTACGGTGCCCACCGGTTCCTCCTGGCCAAAGCTTTCGATATAGCGGCTCTCCTTGGAGGCCTTGACCTTGTAGGACTGGGCCACGGCCAAACGCTTGCCGTTGATCTCGATGGAGATATCCCGGCTGGTGGGAAAAGAAACAATCATAACTCCCCTCCTAAATGGTAATGTAGGCCGCCACATGGATCCGGTCCATGGCGCCGGAAACCTTGAAGGAAAGCTCCACCTGGCAGACGCCGGGATCGCTTTCCGATTTGAAGACCTGAGGCGGCCCGTAGTCATCCAGAATGCCGTTTTGACAGAGGGTGGCAAGCTCCAAAGCCACCTGGCTACGGATGGACTCCCGGGTGGCCAGATTGTTCTTGGCCCCCTTCATCCGGATTTTCAGCATCTGCCGCAGGCGGATCATGACATAGTCGATGGTCATGATGACGCCCATGGAGTGCCAGGTCCGGTCGGGGACCCCGTCGGTGGTGGTGCGGGTGGAGACGGGCTTTACACACTCCACCGCCCCACCCACCGTTTCAAAGGGGGTGACGCCGCCGGCCAGCAGCCGCTGGATGTCGGCTTCGGAGAGTTCCTCCGCTAGGCCGGCGATACCGGTCATGGCGCTGCCTGAAAGGTTGGCCGAGGGGTCGGCGGCGGTGGCGTATAATCCCGCCATGGCGCAGGCGGTGAAGAAGGGGCTGGATTGTTCCCCCGCCACCCCTGCCCCGGCGCAGACCATCATCCGTTCGCTGTTCAGGGCGGCGGCCAGGGTCAAGGCTGTGTCCGGCTGGGGGGCCGGGCAGATGGCCACCCGCTCCCTCTGGGCGGCGCTGTCCGCGGCGATTTGATCCCTCAGGGCTGTGAGCACCGTTTGGGAGGTGCTGTCGCAGACGATGATCCGGGGCGCGGATTTTTGACAGAGGGCGGCGATGGCGGCCTTGTAGTCGTCATCCTCCGCCCCCTCTGCCGGAACGGCGGCCACCGTCAGGCTGGTGACGCCGTTTTCAAAGAGGATACCC
The DNA here is from genome assembly GCF_965361945.1 of Zongyangia sp. Taxonomy (NCBI): domain Bacteria; kingdom Bacillati; phylum Bacillota; class Clostridia; order Eubacteriales; family Oscillospiraceae; genus Zongyangia; species Zongyangia sp. Next base: position 1,815 of record NZ_CBDTOK010000025.1, read on the forward strand.
GCCCCGGCAAGGAGGCCGCCGCTCCCCTTTCCGAAGGTATCCTCCATCCCTCCCATGGTGGAGATTTCATAGGCCGTCCCGTCGTTATTCTGGGCGGCCGGCCCGATAAGGCCCACCGGCAGGGCGTTTTCATTGCCCTGGTAGAGGGACCACACCACATAGCTGGATGTCACCCCCGGCCGCTCATTTGCGGTCTGGGATGTTGGAGAAACACTCATAGTTCCTTCCTCCTCAGGATGATTTGGGTCAGGGCGGCTTCCTCCTCCCCCTGACAGGCCAGGGCGGAAAGCCGGGCATAGCAGGGCAGGGTGAAGCCGTCGTTCTGGGCGGTGGAGGACATCTCCCCGCACCACATCTTTTCCATGTCCGGCAGCTGGCCGGTGAGGATGTCGCAGAGGGTGCAGAAATAGGAGTGGCAGTCCTCTTCCCACCCTTTGGGCAGGTAGATGTCAAAGCGAAACTCCACTTCCAGGCGTTTTCCGAAAAGCTCCGCCCCCTCCTTCTGGGCGCCTACAAAGCCGCCCAGAGCGCCGGCTCCCATCTGGATGGAGGAAAGCCCCACGCAGATGCAGGGGCGTCTCAGGGGATAGGCCCGCCCCTTGGGGGGGAACTCACAGAGGATGTCCGTCTGGGGAATCCCCGCCTGGGCAATGAGATCCCGGACCTCTTCTTTGAGCCGGTAGAGACGGTCGAAAGCGGCGATGACAGCCATCTAGCTCACCTCCACTGGGGCGAGGATGGCCCGGGTATATAAGGGCGCGTCCTCAAAGAGGACCGTCATGCTGGATCGCACCACAAACTGACGGCCCCCGCAGGAAAGCAGGCTGTCCACCGGCAGCTCCCGCTGGGGGTCCCCCATATAGAGATACTCCTCCAAAGGGCTCTGCCCGGCGGGGATAAAGTCCCCCCGTTCCCGGTGGCCCATGGTAGTCTTAAAAGCGGGGAGGAGCACCCCTTTGAAGGTGTGCCCTTCCACCTCCATCTGGGTGCCGTAGTGGGAGAGAAACCACCGAAATTGTCTTTGTATCTTCATAGGGCCCTCCTAACAGCTCATCCAGACCCCGCCCTGGGGGTGCTGGAGCAGATCCCGGCAGAGGCCCCACATCTCTTCCCAGATTTTCTGGGAAGCGGCGGAACCCGAGGCGGCGTTTTCTACCTTCACATCCCCCACCGACATGCTGCGCAGATCGCTGGAGCCGGAAAGCCCCCCGTCGTAGGCCCGCAGGGCCAGGGCAGCCGCCACCAGGGAAAGCCGTTCTTTATTTTTCTGGAGATCGACGCCGGGACGCAGGGACTGTTCCACCGATTCCTTGGCCCAGCGGCAGAGGGGGAGCCACTGCATGGCGTCGCTGACAGAGAGCCCCGCAAAGAGGGCGAAGTTTTCTACGATTTTACCGATTTCCAAAGGACATCTCCTTTCTCATGAGGACCTGGCTCCCGCGCCGGCGGGCGGCGGGAGGGTTCCCGCCGCGGAAAAAGGCGCGGATTTTTATCCCTGCATGGGCTAGGAACCCTTTTTGACGGTCATGACCCTGACCGCGTCGGGGAAGAGCTTGCCAAAGCCCACAATGGCGGTGATAGCAGCCCGGTCCAGCTGGCGGTCCATGACCTTGTCGTAGTCGATCTGCACCTGAGAAGCGCAGACCATTTCCAGGGCATAGCGGCGGTCAAAGGCAATGATGGTGTCCTCGGGAACACAGCTGGTCTTATAGAGCATGGCGCCCATGGGGGTGCGCAGCATACCGGTGGCATTAAAGAGATCCCCGGCGCCGGTGTCCTTAAACTCGTCCAGCACCAAAAGCTTTGCCATGACGTCGGGGGAGACCAGCAGGGTGTTCATCTGATATTCCTCAAATTCCTTCCAAAGGTTCACCAGGTCGGTGTAGGTGACCGTATCCGCCGCGGTTTCCAGCGTCTTGGCGGGATTTTTGTTGCCGTCGCCGTCCATCAGCACACCGATGGCGTCGGCAAGCTGGGCCCTTGCCATGGTGGAACCCATCTGGCGCAGGGCGATGGTGAATAGATCCAGCTTCTGATGGCGGACCGCCTCATAGGAGGAAACCAGCATCCGGCCCCGCTTGACCAGCCGGATGAGGTTGTCCTTTAGCTTTAAGACGGTCTGGGGGATCTGGGCGCCCTCCCCCACCTCCTTGGCGGAATTGCCCTCGTTTTCCGAGGTGACGCCCCGGTAGTCCATGGTGTCGATGACCGTCTTGGTGGCCACAATGGAGGAGAGGATATTCCCCTCGTCCATGCCCTGGCGCACCGCCCGGACAATGTACTCCGGGAAGAGGGCGGCCCCGGCGGGATCGGCGAAGAACTTGTCCACCGTGTCCGAGTTTTCCCCGGACACCTTGATGTCAAACCGCTTGAGCTGACGCTGATAGGCGTCTAGGGAGCCGAGCTCGGTGCCCTGGTAATGGGCGGTAGGGTCCATCTCCTCCAAAATCCGGGAAAAGCTTTTGGAGGCGGCGGCATACATGGAGCGGTCCAGAGGGATATTTTCATAGGTCTGCATGGATTGGCACTCTCCTTTCGCTGAATGGGCGGACTACAGAATGACGTCCAGGATGTTATTTTGGGCGGCGACCACCAGCACCTGGCGGCCTCCCTCAGCGGCGGCTTTGACCTTGCCGCCGGTGTCAGCCTCTAGGGAGGCGATTCCAACGGTGACAGAGCCGGACGCGGTCATCTGGGCGTGGCCGGCCACAATGACGGTGGCAAGGCCATGGCGGATACTCTGGCAAACCCCGGCGATGTCGTCGCCGGCGTCTGCCTTTTTCACCTGGCCGTTGCCGCTCATGGCGACCACGTCGCCGGAGGCCAGCGTCCCGCTTACGGTGAAGGTGGCGGCAGTCTGGCCGATTCCCTTAAAAGATACTGTCATGGTGCATTCCTCCTAAATTTTAAATTCCCCGTTGGGGGAGGGTTGGCTGGGGTTTCGTTCCGGGGCAAGCTGGGGAGCCGAGCCGCCGGAAAGGCGCGTTTCGAAGGATTTTTCAAAGGCCTTGAGTTCCTCTAGGTCCATCTTCTCCACCAGGGAGGAAAAGGCGGCGGCCTCCCCCGCCTCTTCGCAGACAAGGGCCAGGGAGCGCACCCGTTTTTTGAGATCCTCTAGGTATTGCCTGCCCAGCTTGGCCCCTGCCTTTAGCTGGTCAAGATAGTCCCCCAGCGCTCCCGACTGCTCGGGGGAGAGGGTGACCTCCCGGCCGAAAGACAGGCTTTTGAGAAGATGCTCCAGGCAGTTTCCCGCCTCTTGGCGGTAGCCCTTGGTGACGCCGGCCCTGCGCTGGGCGGGAACGGCCACAAAGGACCACTCATAGGCGTCGGTGGGGCCTGCCAGGATGTGGTAGCACAGCTTCCCGTCGTAGGTCTTCCCCTTCCGGTGGGCGCAGGGGGATTTTTTGGCGTCGGCGCCGCAGATGGAGCAGATGCTTTTCTCCACACTGCACCCGATGCTGACCTCCTTCTTGATGCCGGCGTCGATGTCCAGGATGAGAGGCTCGTTCTGCTGGGAGCGGACGATGTAGGCGCTGGCTTTGAGATAGTGGTAGGCCGTGCCGTCTGAACAGACCCGGCTGGGATCCTCCATCACCCGGCAGTCAAAGATCCGGGCGGTCTGATTCTGGCTTTTGGGGTTGTGGTCAAAGATGCCGGTTTTGCCCAGAAACAGCTGGGCCAGCTTTTCCAGCCCCGCCCGGTCAAAGCGCTCGTAATCCCGGTCGATGTCGTTGTCACAGAGGATCACCGAAAAGACATAGACCTCCTCCGGGGAGAGAGGCCGCAGGCTGTAGGCGCTGATCTTCTCCATCACATCCTCGCTGATGTTCCCCTTTGGGGATGGGGTAGAATTTTTGCTTTTTTCCATAGATTCACCTCCTTTAACGGGCCTGGCCCGTCAGATTTTTCGCCTGGGCGTCATAGAGCTTGGCCCGGGCGGCTTCCACCTGGTCCTGGAGGTTGATTTCCTCCCAGGTGATCTCCGGCTCCTCCCGGATGCCCCGGGACAAAAGCCAGATGCCGGCAATCCTGCGGATGACGCCGTTTAAGAGCATCCGGTAGGAGTCCAGCTCGCTGGTCAGGATGTCCGCCTGCTGGGCACTCATCCGCTCGGTGGTGGACCACTGCAGCCCCAGCAGGAAGGGAGGGATCCCCAGCTTTGCCACGATCTGTTCGGCCATCTGCCGGGCGGGCACCTGGATGTCCAGAATCTGGTTGTCTGCGCCGATGACCTTGATGTCCACATCCCCCACGCAGACAAAGTCCCTGACCTTCCCGTCGCTTTGGCTTAGGGCATTGCGCCACTGGGCGGCGATGTTTTCCGCCATCTCCTGGGCATAGGCCCGGTCCATGGCCCCCTCGCCAGGACGGTAGGTTACGGCAAAGCGGACATTGCCCACCCGCTCGAAGTTCTGGCGGGTGGCCTCATAGATTTTGAGCAGCACCGAGGAGACAAAGGGCAGGCTGGCGAGGAGGGAGCGGCCCACCACCTGCCCCGGCTTGGGAGACAAGGGGGTAAAGAGGACCAGCTGCGGATAGGGCACCGGGCGCAGGTCAAAACCGCCATGCCGGGAGAAGATGCGCCTTTCCATGGGGCTGTCCCCAGGGCGCACCTCGATGTCGGAAAGGGCGGCGTTATAAAGGCCGGTGATCTCTCCCCGCTTGTGGTCGAAGATCACCTCCCCCGCCGCGTTGCCGTAGCACAGAAGACTGTCCAGGTACCGGGAGAGGAATTCTGTAATGCCCTCGCCCCCGCCTGCCACCGGCACCTGCCGCAAAAAGCGGGAAAGTTCCTTCTCCGCTTTTTTGTCCGACAGGGTCAGGGAGATTTCCCCCATGGTCAGCCGGACAATTTTGCACAGGGCCGCGTCGATGATGGGGACCGACTGGCGCAGCCGGTCATAGAGCTGGCACTGGTGTTCCAGCCCCATGAGCCCCTGCCCCTCCCAGAAAAGCCCTGGCGCCGGAGCGGTTTGCACCGCCTGGGCCGCGGCCGGAGGGACGGGCCGCCGTTTCAAAGGGAAACGCAAATGACCACCTCCAAAATTCATGTGAAATGGATGCTCAAGGCCGTTCCGCGGCCAGGGCGAAGAAGCCCTGGGAGGGCCGCTCCACCGCGTACATGACAAAATAGCGGATATCGTCCATGGCGTGGTCAAAGGCCTTGACCACCTGGTCTTTCTTTCCGCTTTCGTCCCACCGGTAGAGGGAAAACTCCCGGATGGCGTCCCTGCAGCCCTCCCCGATGAGGATTTTCCCCTGCTCCAGGGCCGCCGTCACCGCCCGGATGCCGGGCAGCACCCCGTTGTCCGCCGGGATGGGGCGGAAGCGTCCATGGGTTTTGATGGTTTCCATCAGGCTTTTGGCCGACGGGTCCAGGACGATCTCCTCCACAGAAAGCCCGCCGCAGAGGGCTTCGATGGCCCGGTAGTGTTCCTCGTCGGTGCGGTAGGGGGCGTTTTGGGCCTTGGCGTCATAGTAGTACTCCCGCATCCGGTACCAGACCCCGGCGGAGAGACCCCACAGCCCGGCGGAGCAGGGGTTGACAATGCCGTAGTCGCAGGAGAGCAGGTACCGTTCAAACCGGCCCGGCAGCCGGGAAGCCACATGGGCCGAGGGGGAGAACATGGGATACACCGCCCCGGTGACAGCGCTCCACCGGCCCAGGACAAACCGCTCATAAAAGGCGCCGGAATAGAGTTTTTGGTACCGCCGGATGATCTCCGGGGTCAGGGATGGGTTATCCTCCATGGTGAAATGCAGGTACAAAGCCCGCTTCTCCCGCCGCTTTTTGATCCACTGGGTGTAAAACCAGTGGCCCGGATGCTCGGGATTGCAGTTAAACCAGAATTTGGAACCGCTGACCGAGCACCGGGCCAGGGCCTGCTCCACAAAGGAGCGGGGCAGCAGCGCCACCTCGTCAAACAGCGCCCCCGACAGGGTGACGCCCTGGATCCGGGCGGCGGCGCCCTCATCGCCTCCCCCAAAGAGATAGAAGCGGTTCTGCCTGCCTCCGTGGGAGAGGGTCAGCTCATTTTTGGAAAGGGCCAGGTGGACAGAAAAGCCCAGAGCCTTCAGGGTGGGCAGCAGGGGGGTTAAAAGGTTCCTCCGGATGCACCCCAATGTTTTCCCGCACAGGGCAAAAGCGCTTTTGTCAAAGCCCAGCATGGCCCAGACGAAGAAGGAAAGGCCCATGGACAGGGTCTTTCCCGACCGGACGGCACCGTCGCAGATGATGGCGTCATAGTCCCGGTAAGGGCTGGCCTCAGTCCACCACCGCAGCACAGCCTTCTGCTTTTGTGAAAAGGATGTCACCATGGCTTTCACCCCGGTCAAAGGCCGTCCGGCGATGGACTGCCGGGATCGTCCTCCCGGATGCCGCCGCTGTCCTGGGTCAGGGCCGCCAAAATCTGCCGGCCCTCCTGGAGTTCCTCCCGCCGCTGCTGAAGAGCGTCTAGGCATTTGAGGGCTTCCAGCCGGTCGTAGAATTTGATCTCCATCCCCTCTTTGTTGGTTTTGATCTCTTTGATATGGAATAGGTCCAGCCCCTCAATGGGGATCGGCTGGTCAAGGGGCTGGGTCACCAGCTTGACGCTGTCGTTGACCGGCCCCATGGCCAGCTTCTGCAGTCCCTCTTCCACCGTTTTGGGCCGGCTGCGTTTTGCCGGCGTCCTGTTATATCCAGCCAGAATGAAGCCTCCTTTCCTTGTGCTTACGATCTTCCCGCCAAAAGAAAAGAGGTTGCACCCAAAGGCACAACCTCTTAGAAAATTTTCTTTGCATTGTTGTCCGGCATAGCGCAGGGATCACCCCGCCCCCAACATGCCCCGCAAAGTCCGCACCGCCGTGTCGTTGATGATAAAACTGGTCCGGTTGCTGTAATAGCGTCCTCCCAGAGAAACCACCGTCGTCCGGTCGTCTTTGGAAAATAGGCTGCGGAAAAAGCCGGAGCGGCTGACAAACTCCTGAGCGGAAAGATTGGTGGAAAAACATTCCAGCAGGTTCTGGAAGAGAGCGTCGGCGTCCTCTAAATAGAGCGGCGCGATACGAAGCTCCACAAACAGCCCCACCATCTGGGCCAAAAAGTCGTTGCGGGCCATCTCCCCCTGGGTGGTGCGCAGGTAGTAGCCCAGATCCACGATTTTCTGCCCATCCATCAGCTGCTTTCCCTGGGAAAGGGAGACCTTCCTCTCCCCCCGGGTGAAGCTGGACGACTGAGCAATCTCATACTTGACGGTTCCGCACCGGGAGATAAACTCCTCCAGTCCCGCAAGGTCCATGTCCATATAGGCGTCCACCGGGACCTGGAGATGTTCCCCTACAGCGGCGGCGGCCATCTCCCCCCGGCCCTCCTTCCAGATGCCGTCCAAGGTGTCCGTCCCCTGGCTTGTATCCAAAGCGGTTTGATAGGGCAGGGGGATGACCAGGGTCCGGGCGGTGGCGGCGTCAAAGTGGAGAAGGTGATAGGAGGCCAGGGAGTCCTCTGCCGACGGATCCTCGTGGAAGGAGAGAAGGAGGGTCAAATCGTCCTCATCGGAGGGAATGTAGCTGTCCTCCACCTGGGGCTTGGAGATTTCCTCCTGGATAAGGCCGTTTTTCCGCCCCACTATCATGACAACGGCGGTGGCGATGACCGCCAACACCAAAAAGGCGGCGCCAAAGGCCAGAAGAAAGCTTTTGACCTCATGTTTTTTCGGCGTTTTCTGTTGCATACCATCCCCCCTTGGACCTTATGTTACTTAGGATAAACAGATTTTCCCCAATCATACTGCCGGAAGAGCTCGGCAAGGATGTATGAATATACAACATATGCATAAAGCGTGAATATCTGCGCTAGCATTTCCCAAGGAAAAATATGTCGGATTAGATAAAATAGGAACAGAACTACAAGGGAATTGTGGAAATTCACCAGGGAAAAACCCATTTCGTTTTGCAAACTGGTGAAAGCAACAAAATCTCAGATTGACTGAATAAATATGCATAAAACTCTTGTTTTTTCTCTTTACAGGTGTATAATGACAGATAGAAAACGACGGTACACCGTCTGATAAATCAAGCCCGAGGGCTTTTATTTTACAAAGTAAGGGGACATTCACATGGCAAAGTTTAAAAAAGTACTGCTTGCGTATTCCGGAGGACTGGATACCTCCATTATTATTCCCTGGCTCAAAGAGCATTATGACGGCTGCGAGGTTATCGCGATGGCCGCCGATGTAGGCCAGGAGGCGGAGCTGGATGGCCTGGAGGAAAAAGCCATCGCTACCGGCGCTTCCAAACTCTATATTGAAGACCTGCAGAAGGAGTTTGTGGAGGACTATATCTTCCCCACCCTGAAAGCGGGCGCTGTCTATGAAAACAAATATCTGCTGGGCACATCCTTTGCCCGTCCCCTCATCGGCAAACGGCTGGTGGAAATCGCCAAAAAAGAGGGCTGCGACGCCATTGCCCACGGCTGCACCGGCAAGGGCAACGACCAGGTTCGGTTTGAGCTGGCCATCAAGGCTTTCGCCCCCAACATGCCCATCATCGCTCCCTGGAGGACTTGGGAGTTTAAGTCCCGGGATGATGAGATCGATTACGCCATCGCCCACAACATCCCCCTGAAGATCACCAGGGAGACCAACTACTCCAAGGATAAAAACCTGTGGCACCTCTCCCACGAGGGACTGGATCTGGAGGATCCTGCCAACGAGCCGAAATACGACGAGATCCTCGAGATGGGCGTCTCCCCTGAAAAGGCGCCGGATAAGGCCACCTATGTGACCATCCACTTCGAGAAGGGTATCCCCACCGCCATTGATGGGGTGGAGATGGACGGCCCCACCCTGGTCAAGAAGCTCAACAAGCTGGGCGGGGAAAACGGCATCGGCCTGGCCGACATTGTGGAAAACCGTCTGGTGGGCATGAAGTCCCGGGGCGTTTATGAGACCCCCGGCGGCACCATCCTCTACCACGCCCACGAGGTGCTGGAGACCATCTGCCTGGATAAAGAAACCCAGCACTACAAACAGCAGGTAGCCCTGAAATTCGCGGATATCGTATACAACGGCCAGTGGTTCACCCCCCTGCGGGAAGCTCTCTCCGCCTTTGTGGACGCCACCCAGGAGACGGTGACCGGCGATGTGAAGCTGAAACTCTACAAAGGCAACATCATCAACGCCGGCGTCACCAGCCCCTACACCCTCTACTCCGAGGAGTTTGCCAGCTTTGGCGAGGACGACGTTTACGATCAGAACGATTCCGCCGGCTTCATCAACCTGTTCGGCCTGCCCATCAAGGTCAAGGCCCTGTTGGATGAGCAGCGGGAGCAGAACAAATAAGACAGCTACATTTTCAACATTTTACCGGGTTAGGCTGGCATCCGCCGGCCTAACTGTTATTTCACACCGCGGTATGGACTGCGGAAAGGGGAGAAATTCATGAAGCTTTGGGCCGGAAGGTTTAAAAAAGAAGTGGATAGCAAGGTCAATGATTTTAATTCCTCCATCTCCTTTGACAGCCGTATGTATGCCCAGGACATCCGGGGCAGCATCGCCCACGCCACCATGCTGGGGGCCACGGGGATCATCGAGGAAAAGGAAGCTGACGCCATCTGCCGGTGTCTGGAGGAGATTAAGGCGGATATTGACAGCGGTGAGTTGCCTTTTGACCCGGAGGCCGAGGACATCCACATGTTTGTGGAGGCGGAACTGACCCGCCGGCTGGGGGAGACAGGCAAGCGCCTGCATACCGCCCGCAGCCGCAACGACCAGGTGGCCCTAGATCTGCGGATGTACCTGCTGGATCACGCCGGGGAGCTGGAAGCGCTTCTCAAAGAGCTCGTCGGCGTCCTCTGCGACCTGGCCGAGGAGCATAAGGAGACGGTTATGCCCGGCTACACCCATCTGCAGCGGGCCCAGCCCATTACCTTCGGCCACCATCTGATGGCCTATGCCCAGATGTTCCTGCGGGATCTGGACCGGCTGAAAAACTGGAGAAAACTGACAAGCTCCATGCCTTTGGGCTCCGGCGCCCTGGCAGCCACCACCTATCCCATCAACCGGGACATGGTGCGCCGGGCTTTGGGATTTGACAAGATCACCGCCAACAGCCTGGACGGGGTTTCCGACCGGGATTTCTGTATTGAGCTGGCCTCTGATCTTTCCATCATCATGATGCATCTCTCCCGTTTCTCCGAGGAGATTATCCTCTGGTGCTCTTGGGAGTTTAAGTTTATTGAACTGGACGACGCCTATGCCACCGGCTCCTCCATTATGCCCCAGAAAAAGAATCCGGATATCACCGAGCTTGTCCGGGGGAAGACCGGCCGGGTCTACGGGGATCTGATGACCCTGCTGACCATGATGAAGGGGCTGCCTTTGGCTTATAATAAAGACATGCAGGAGGATAAGGAGGCCATCTTCGACGCGCTGGATACGGTGGATCTTTGTCTGACCACCTTTATCCCCATGCTTAGGACCATGACGGTGCTCAAAGAGAATATGCGCCAGGCGGCGGCCAAGGGCTTCATCAACGCCACCGACTGTGCCGATTACCTGGTGAAAAAGGGCATGGCCTTCCGGGATGCTTATAAGATTACCGGCACCCTGGTAGCCCGCTGTATCGACGAGGGCAAGACTCTGGAGACCCTGGAGCTTTCCGCCTACCAAGAGATGTCCGGCCTCTTTGAGGAGGATATCTACACCGCCATCAACCTGGAAAAATGCGCCTTTGACCGAAAGGTGCCCGGAGGTCCGGCGCCTCAGAGCGTGCAAAACCAAATTGACATGACCCGGGAGCTGTTAAAATAGCCTCCGGTATCCATAGAAAGAAGGAAGTGTCCCCCATGATCGACGTAGGAATTATCGGCGCCACCGGCTATGCCGGAGTGGAGCTGATCCGCATCCTCCACGGACATCCCCAGGTCCATATCCAGGCTCTGGGATCGGTGAGCTTCGAGGGCCAGGAGATCGACGACATCTACCCCTCCCTTGCCGGCATCTGTCCTCAGAAGCTGCTGACCACCGACGAGGTCATCGACGCCTGCGAGGTGGTTTTCGCCAGCGTACCCCACGGCGTTTCCGAGGAAATCGGCCGCAAATGCGTAGACCAGGATAAATTGCTCATCGACCTGGGCGCGGATTTCCGCCTCTGTGACCCGGAGGATTATAAAGAGTGGTATAAGCTGGATTATAAAGACCCAGAACTGCACAAGCTGGCGGTTTACTCCATTCCCGAGCTCCATCGGGAGAAGGTAAAAGGCGCCAAGATTATCGGAAACCCAGGCTGCTATCCCACCTCTATCGCCTTGGGCCTTTTCCCCGCCCTGAAAGCTGGGATCATCGACCCGGATACCATTGTCATCGACTCCAAGTCCGGCGTCACCGGGGCGGGCCGGGGCTTGTCCCAGACCAGCCATTACCCCGACTGCAACGAGGCTTTTTCTCCCTATAAGATTGCGTCCCACCGCCATACCCCGGAGATTGAACAGACCATCTCCCAGATTGTGGGCCGGGATGTCTATGTCACCTTTGTCCCCCATCTACTCCCTCTAAACCGGGGCATTGTCTCCACCATCTATGCCAAGATGAAGACGCCACTGTCCCCCAAGGAGCTTCATGAGCTCTACGCCCACACCTATCAGGGGGAGACCTTTGTTCGGGTGATGAAGGAGGGGGCTGTGGCCAACCTGAAAAATGTCCGGGGCTCCAACTACTGTGATATTTCGGTTCACGCGGATCCCCGC